>NZ_PDKF01000001.1 GCF_004118855.1 Arcobacter sp. CECT 8983
TTTTAGCTAATAGTTGCTATTGCTTGACCTTCTTCAACAGCGTCACCAGGGTTAGCTAAAACTGCACTTACTGTTCCATCACAAGGAGCTTCTACATCTATTTCCATTTTCATAGCTTCTAAGATTGCAATAATTTCACCTTGTTTTACTGTATCACCAACTTTTACATTCATTTTCCATACATTACCTGCAACAGTTGCTCCTACTTCTGCTCCACCGTTTGTTGGTGTTGCTGCTGGTGTTTCACTTTGTGTTGCTGGTGTTACTTGGATATCTGCATTACCTTCTGCAATAGATACATTAAATTTTTGTCCATCTACTACTACTGTATAGTTTCCAGTTGC
>NZ_PDKF01000002.1:0-262343 GCF_004118855.1 Arcobacter sp. CECT 8983
ATATTCGGTTTATAAAAGTTATTTATATACCTTCTAAATTGTAAAAGATCTCCCATATCATCGTAACTCTCTCAAATCTTTTTGATGTCGTTCCTCTGAAATTGGACGGGAATTATAATAGATTTTTCTTGCTTTGTCAAGGGTTTCTTCTTAATTGAAGCTTAAATTTGGAAAGTTTCTTCTTTTTACTGTTTTTTCTATCTTTTTTCTATTCATATATATATGTATCCACAATATATACACATAAAATGATTTAGAATATAGTATGTGAACAATTGTTCATTATAATGCAATATTAGTATTAAATATTAAAGTAAATATTAAGACTAACATTATAGAATATCAAAAAATTAGAAAGGATTGAAATGTATAACAGAGATTATCTTTCACAAGAATCATCTCAATACAAGTCGCAAGATTCATCAAGAGCTGAATTAATGAGCTTCTTGAAAGCAACATACCAGTTATTTGCTGGTTCATTATTAGCTGCTACTGCAGGAGCTTACATCGGTCTTGATGTTGTTTCTACTATTGCAAGCTGGTATTGGGGTCTAGTAATATTAGAATTTATATTACTATTTGCACTTTTTGCAGTTAAAAATAAGCCTGGAATTAACCTAGCTGTATTATTTGGATTTACGTTTATCAGTGGTTTAACTATTACTCCACTTTTAAGTAATATCTTAATGATGCCTTCTGGTGCTTCAATAGTTGCGCAAGCATTTTTAATGACATCAGTTGCATTTGGTGGAATTTCAATGTTTGCAATGACAACAAAAAGAGATTTTTCTTCAATGGGTAAAATGTTATTCATTGCATTAATTATCCTTATTGTTGGTTCTATTTCAAATATCTTTTTCCAATCTCCACTATTACAGTTAGGGATTGCAGGTGTTGGTGCATTATTATTCTCTGCTTTCATTCTTTATGATACACAACAAATCATCAAAGGTGGATTTGAAACTCCAATTGAAGCAGCTATTGCACTTTACTTAGATTTCTTTAACTTATTTGTATCTTTATTACAAATATTTGGAATCTTAAATAGTGACGACTAAAAACTAGCCTTTTAGGCTAGTTTTACTACATATGACTAACAATAAAACTCTTAGATTAATTGATGCAAATCTTAACAGACTTAAAGAAGGTATTCGTGTTGTAGAAGATATCTTTAGATATAACTATGATAATAAAGAAATATCTTTAAAACTAAAATCACTTAGACATCTTTGTAGAGTTGATAACTATATTGAAGTTTTAAGTACTAGAGATGTAAACAATGATGTTTTAAGAGAATCAATTAAAAGTGAACAAAATAGAAGTGATTTAAACTCTATTTTAATAGCTAACTTTAAAAGAGCTCAAGAAAGTTCAAGAGTGCTTGAAGAAATCACAAAGTTAACATCTATAAAAGATAGTGAAAACTTCAAATATATAAGATATGAACTTTATAACTTAGAAACCGTCTTAATAAATATAACTTCAAACTCTAAATAGTTTAAAGCATACTCTTTATAAAGTCTTTTAGCCTCTTTAAATGATAAAGAAGCATTAGGACTAACTCCTGATTTTTTAATATAATCAAACAACTCTTTTTTATTATCAAACTCTAATTTGTAAAAAATAGTTTCAAATTCACATTCAAAATATTCTGAAAAAGCTTCTTTAATTGAATTTTCATCTAAAATAGGTGATTTTGTATTTGTAAGCTTTTGAATAGTTTTAAAAGTATTTGAAGTAAATAGTACTGCATTTATCTCATTTGTAATTTCACTTAATGTTCTTACAATTTTTTTTAAATCCTTAGACCACTGTAAAGCAGAAGAGGATAAAACAATATCATAGTTATCATTTTTAATTTCATTAATAAACTCATCTGTATCAAAATCAAAACATTTTACTTCTATATTTTCTTTCTTTGGATGAAGTTCACACATTGATTTTGAAGCATCAATAGCCTTATAAAAATCTACATCCCAATTTATATAATTAAATACTTGCCCAGAACCACAACCTAATTCTAATATTTTTTTAGGCTGAAACTTTAATTCACGTACAAGTGATTTAGCAACAATTTGTTGAATTATATTATGGTTTTTATATTCATTTGCGTATTTTGAAAATTGGTTTTTAGTAGACATATTATTATTTTAACTTTTTCTTAATAAGTTTTAGGTAAAATACCTACCATTTTTTCAAAAGGGAATTTAAAATGACATCAACACTTTTAATAGTTCAGTTTGTATTAGCAATTATTATAACTATAACTATCTTATTACAAAAAAGTTCTAGTATTGGACTTGGAGCATACAGTGGGAGTAACGACTCTGTATTTGGAGCAAAAGGACCAGGAAACTTCCTAAGCAAGGCAACTATGACATTAGGACTTCTTTTTGTTATTAATACAATTGCATTAGGATATATTTACAATCAACAAAAAATGGAAAGTGCCGTGGATAGTGTTAAAACAGATACACTTATTCCAAGCGTACCAACAGAAAATAAATCAACTGCACCTGCTGCACCAACTAATGCGGCACCTGTAGTTCCTACAATCCCTGAAAGTAAATAATTTGTTTTAATATGGAGTATCTCTTACTTCTAAAAAACAAAACTTTAACTACTAACTTTTTTAAGTTAGTAGCTTTCATTTTCAACTCAATAAATCAATATATAAAAGGTTATAATGGTATAATCTTTTACAAATTTCAATTAGATAAACAATCAAGGAGAATACAATGTTAGAAGAAATCTATGAAGAAACTAAAGATCATATGGAAAAGTCTATTGAGGCTTTAAAAAGAGATTATAAAACATTAAGAACTGGTAAAGTTAATACAAATATTTTAGAAGGTATCTCAATTGACTATTATGGAACACCTACTCCACTTAATCAAGTTGGTTCTGTAACTGCTACAGATGCAACAACAATTGTTGTTAATCCATGGGAAAAGAATCTTTTAAGTGATGTTGAAAGAGCAATTCAAAATGCAAATATCGGTGTAAACCCAAATAATGATGGTGATGTAATTAAACTATTCTTCCCTCCAATGACAGTTGAGCAAAGACAAGAGAGTGCTAAACAAGCTAAGGGTATGACTGATAATGCAAAGGTTGCAATAAGAAACGTTAGAAAACACTCAAACGATAAAGTAAAAAATCTACATAAAGATAAAGAGATTACTGATGATGAAAATAAAAAAGCATTAGATGAAATCCAAAAAATTACTGATTCTTATGTTACAAAAGCTGATGATACTTTAAAAGCAAAAGAACAAGAAATCTTAACGGTATAATTTAATGAATGTAGAACAAATTTATAAAGATGCTAATGCTCTTTTAGAAGGGCATTTTAAATTAAGTAGTGGTAACCATTCACAATTTTATTTACAATCTGCAAAAGTTTTAGAAGACCCTAAAACTGCCAAACTTCTTGCAGAAGCTTTAGCAAAACAAATTAAAGATGCTGGAATTAAAGTTGATGCTGTATGTTCACCTGCACTTGGTGGACTAATTGCAGGTTTTGCACTTGCAACTGCCCTTGATGTAAGATTTATTTTTGCAGAAAGAGTAGATGGTGAAATGACTATTAGAAGAGGTTTTGAAGTACAAGAAGGTGAAAACTATATTATTTGTGAAGATATAATCACAACTGGTGGTTCTGCACTTGAAGCTGCAAAACAAGTAGAAAATGATGGTGGAAATATTGTTGCTTATGCAGCTTTAGCAAACAGAGGTTTTTGTTCTAGAGAGGGTTCAACTACTGAACCTAAAGATAACTGTAAACTACCATTAGATAAGCCACTTTTTGCATTAGATGACTTTACTTTTGAAATGTATTCTCCAGAAGATTGTCCTTTATGTAAAGAGGGTAGTGTTGCATATAAACCAGGAAGTAGAGGAAACTAATCTTCATGGCAAACAGATGGCGAGATATAAAACAAGGAAATGTTTCTAAAGAGGAGTCTTCTTCAATAAAAGAAGAGATAAAAGACTCTTTCGCCTCTGCACCAATTGGTAATAGAATCAAAGCATTTATAGTTGATATGTTTATGATTATGATGCCAATTATGTATATAACAACTTATTTAATCATGGATGGAAAAGATGATTTCCAAGGAAGTGATGAAGCTAGATGGATTACAGCTTTAGTTTTTGGACTTATAATTATTCTTTTTTGGATAGCTAAAGGACAAACACCTGGTTTTAAAGCTTATTCAATCAAACTAATTGATGATAATACTAAAGAAAAAATATCACTGCCAAAAGCAATTCTTAGATATATCATATTTTTAGTTTCTGCAACTACGATACTTTTAGCATTTTTACCTTTTTTTAGAAAAGATAAAAAAACTATACAAGACTTACTTACTAAAACAACTGTTATAGAAACAAAAGAATAGATGCTTTTTTTTAAACTCTCTGCATTTTATTTTTTTTATTTTGCAGCGGTTGGAGTATATGTAATATTCTTACCAAAAGTTCTACACGATATTGGTTATTCTGCTTTTGAGATTGGTGTGGTATTTGCTATTGCCCCACTTATGAAGTTTATTACTCCATTTTTATTTTTAAAACATATTACTTTAAATCAAAATGTATTTAAAACAGCTCTACTTTTATCTGTAGCTTGTTCTTTAATGCTTTATGTGACTTTAGAGAACCTTTATTTACTTATGATAAATAATGCTGTTTTAGCGGCTTGTTTATCTATGATACTGCCATATTTAGAGGTTACTGCTGTTAAGGTATTAGGGAAAGGAAGATACGGTAAATCAAGGCTTTATGGCTCAATTGGTTTTATGATTATCTCACTTGTCCTTGCACAGTTTCTTACAAACCCATATATTGCATTGCATTATTACTTAACAGTAAATGTACTAACTGTACTATTTGCATTTTTATTACTTAGATATGATGATGTAAGTCATGATGAATCAAAGCCAAATAGTGAATTCTCTTTTCTAAAATATTGGCCTTTTTGGATAAGTCTATTTTTTATGCAATTAAGTTTTGGAGCCTTTTATAATTTCTTTACTATATACGAAACAGAACATGGCATAAGTCTAGAAATGACTTCTTATCTTTGGTCTTTTGGTGTAATCTGTGAAATATTTATTCTTTATTTCCAAGGACCTTTATTAAAAAAGAATTTGCTCGCTTTAATTAAGTTTTCTGTAGCAGTTACAGCACTTAGATGGTTTATTGTTTATATGTATCCAGATAATTTAACACTTACTTTTATAAGTCAGGGTATTCATGCTTTTTCATTTGGTTTATTCCATAGTGCAGTTGTTATTTATCTATATTCATTATATGAAAATAAAAAGCTTGCTCAACAGTTTATGTTTGGAGTTGCTTATGGTTTAGGTGGTTTTTTAGGAGCTTTAATTGCAGGATGGTTATATGGAGAGTATCTATTCCTTTACTCAACTATTTTTGCTCTATTTTCTTTACTGTTTTTATATAACAAAAGACTTCCAAAGGAAGTCTAAACTGTTGCTTTTAATTTAAGTATTTCTTGAATCTTTTTATTCTTCATTAGATAATCAAACTCTTCATCATTTTCTATTTCTTCAACATACTGATCATTTAAATCAATTGCTTTTTCTAAATCTAAAATAACATTCTCTTCTTGACCTAAAACAGCAAAAATTTTAGATCTTTGATAATATGCATTTGCATAAGAGTTATCTATTTCAAGAGCTTGATTAGTAAGGTTTAGTGCCCAATTTGCTTCACCCATTTCTAAAACAGCATCTGCTTTATAAGTTAAGGCCTCTACTTCATCAGGTCTTATATTTAAAATCTCATCATAAATCTCAACTTTACCTGCAGCAGTCGATTCTTGACTAGCTCTTAGCCATAACGAGTGAATAGTATTAGTAACTTCAATCTCATGTTGATTACGTTTTACTTGCTTAGACCTACTTTCTAAATCTTTTTCAAAATTTAAAAGTCTCTCTTCATACTCTTGTATAATCTTCGAGGTCTTTTCATCAATCATATTTTTTACTTTTTCATTTGTATCTTTGATTGAAGTCCAACCTACAATTACAAGTAAAGATGTTGCAGCAGCAATAATATAAAACATATTATTAATAGTAGAAGTTGCATAATTTACAACATTAGTATTCATTTGCACTTCTTTTTTTGCTAAAGTTTCATGAAGTTCAATTTTTAAATCTCTATTCTCATCTCTTAACTGCTTAATCTCATGCAAAATGTAGTTTTCAACAAAGGGATTATATAGAGGCTTTTCTAAATTATTTATCCTATTTTGAATTTTTTCTTCTTTTTGTGTATTAGCAAATGCTATATTTGTTAAAATAAATAACAACAAAAACATTTTTCTCATATAAATCCTTTATAGGGTAATTTTCCCCTTACGATAACATTTTTTTGTATAAAGTTTCCAAAGCTATATCAGAAATATTTTGAGATACACCAATATGGAAAGAAATTTTAGATGGACTCATATCAAACATTTCAAAAGACATATTCTCTTCTTTTAGCGCTGTAATGGCATCTACTATAGCAAATGCATTCTCTCTTAGTCCAATTCCAACAAGTGTAATAATAGCTAAATTATATGTAACATTAATATTATCAGTTTTTAATCTTCTTTCAATTTCTCTTCTTAGATTATTAATATTTCCTTTTAAATCTTCTTGATCGACTAAAATTGAGATATCATCTCTATCTGTAGGATAGTGATATGTATTTATTCCATATTCACTAAAGATTTTTAAAAGCTCTGCTGTAAAACCTATTTCATCAGCTAACATATCTTTTTGTAAATGAATTGCCGCCATATTATCAAGTTTTGCTATACCTACTAAATCTTCCATTGGTACTCTTTCATTTAAAATAAGGGTACCATCATGTTCTGGATTGTTTGTATTTCTAATATTAATTGGTATTTTACTTTTTTTACAATTTAGCATTGCATTAAAATGGAATACATTAAACCCTTTAGAACTTAATAGTCTTAACTCTTTAAAGGTAAGTCTTGGAATAACATTAGCTCCATCTATTATTCTTGGGTCAACTTCATAAACTCCATTTGTATCTGTCCAGTTTTCATAAATATCAGCATCTAAAGCATATGCAAGTTCTCCACCAGTAAGGTCACTTCCACCTCTACTCATAACAGAAATCTCTTTATCTTCATTTACCCCATAAAAACCTGGTACTAAATAATAATCTGCTTTATCAAAGTTAAAATACTCACTAATATTATTATAAGTTTTTTTACAAACTTTACCATCACAATATTCAGAAGTTAGTAAAAAGCCAAAATCTTCTGGAAGCATTAGTTTTATATTTAAACCATTTTTTCTCATATATTCTGTGATAATTTTTGCATTATAGTGTTCACCTCTAGATAAGAAAAAAGCATTTTTTCTTTCACCTTTTAATGAACTATTGTTTAAATCTTTTACTAAAGAATCAATAATATGTTTACTATCAACTTTTAAATCTTTACAAAGTTGTTCAAACTTATTAATAATAGCATCAAAACTATCTTTTGCAGATACATTTATTTTCTGTTCACAAAAATAATTTCCATCAGTTGAAAGATTTAATAGGTGGTCAGTAATTTTTTCATTATGGATATCATCTCTACCAGGTGCAGAAACAACTATAACTTTTCTTTTTTCATCGCTTTTAATAATATTAAAAACTTTTTTTATTTGGGAGGCGTCTTTTACTGAACTTCCTCCAAATTTACATACTTTTATATTCATTTTTTATTATTCCTTATAAGTTAAATACTTACCTTATATCCTCTGTGTCTTACTGTTTCAATAAAGTTTTCATCAAACTCTTTTTTTAGACTATTTCTAATTGAGTTAATATTAACTTCAATCACATTATCTGACACCATCTCTGGCTCATCCCAGTTTGCTTGTAGTAACTCATCCTTTGAAATAGGAGACCTATATCTATTTTTTATCAAATAACTTAATATAGAAAAAGATTTACCTTTAAAGAAAACTTTTTTATCATCGTTAACCAAAGCTTTTTCTTCTAAGTCTGCTTTATAATTACCTTTATAAAAAAGTTCTTTTTTAAAGTTATCTCTATGAATTGACTCCATTTTTGCTAAAATATATTCATTTGAAGTTGGTTTTTTTAACACTGAAATTGCACCTTTTTTCAAAAGGCTTACTTCTAATTGCTTAGACCAATCATCTACTAGAAAAACTACAGCAGTCACTCTATTATCAACATTATTTAATATTCTCTTACATTCAAAATAGTTACTACAATCTACAATTACTAGATTGTAATATCTCACTTCACTATGATAGATTGCATCACTTATATCTTCTGCAATATCTACTATATATAGTTGTTCTTCATCCAAGTAATCTACTAGTTCTTCATTTAGGTTATATGACAATAGTCTCATTTAATATATACACTCCTAACAACTTCATTATCTCTTTTTAAAATTAGAGTATTATCTTCTTCTATTGCTAATGAGTCAATAAAAAATGTTTCAATATCGTCATAATCTTCAAAAAATTTATCTATTAAAGTTTTAGCTATATCAAAAGAAGAGTTTTTACTTAATTCAATAATTAAAGCATTATCATTTAAAACAATTTTTTGATTAATTAATTTGAACTCTTCAAAACTATAAATGAACTTTATAAATTCAAATTTTTTCTCTCTTGATATATTTAAATAATTTTTAATATAGATAAATTTCACAATTAGTCCTCTAAAGGATATACTCCATTTTCATCATGGTGCTCAGTTCCTTTAATTGGAGGGTTAAATACACAAATAAGTCTCATATCTTCAGTTCCTCCATAAAGGTTGTGATCATCATGATCGTTTAATGCATACATAACACCATCATAAATGTCATGTATCTCACCAGTTGCTAAATCTTCAATCTTCCCATTTCCAGCTACACAATAAACTGCTTCTAAATGGTTTTGATAATGGATATGTGTTTTAGTATTCGCTTTAATTATAGTTTCATGAAATGAGAATCCCATTCCTTCATCTTTTAAAAGCATTCTTCTACTAACCCATTGTCCACCTTCAGCAAACACTTCTCTTTGGGTACCCATTACGTCTTTTTTGATATCTTTAACAATCATTTAAAACTCTCCTGTTAATTTTTCTTTTTTATCTGCTACTAGTTTTGAAATTGCAGTATCTAATCTTTTTAAACCTTCTAATAAAGTCTCTTCATCAATAATTAATGGAGGTAAGAATTTAACAATTTGGTCTTCACTACCACAAGTTTCTACAATTAGTTTTTCTTCAAAGGCGTAACTTGATATCTCTCCAGCCACTGAATTGTCACCTTTAACTTCAAATCCATAAGCTAGACCTCTACCTCTTACTTCAACATCAAAAATATCTTTATATTTATCAGCTATTTTTTGAAGCTCTTCTTTTAAAAGTTTCTCTTTATATTTAACTGCATTTGATAAATCATCATTTTGCCAGTATTGTTCAATAGCAACTTTTGCTGCAACAAAGGCTAAGTTATTACCTCTAAATGTACCTGTATGTTCACCTGGTTTCCATTGGTCTAAATCAGGTTTTAATAATACAATTGCCATAGGTAGTCCACCACCAATTGATTTTGATATAGTTACAATATCTGGATTAATTCCTGCAAATTCAAATGAAAAGAATTCACCAGTTCTTCCGTTACCAACTTGAATATCATCAATAATTAATAAGATATCATACTCTCTACAAATAGATTCAAGTTCTTGTAACCATTCTTTAGATGCAACATTAATTCCACCTTCACCTTGAATAGTTTCAACAATAACAGCTGCTGGAATATCTAAACCACTACTACTATCTTCTAAGAATTTTCTAAAAATAGCCATAGTATTCATATCACCAAAATATCCATCAAATGGCATAAAAGTTACATTTGATCTACTAATATAACTTTCATCTCTATAGTCATTGTTTCCTGTAACAGAAGATGAACCTTGAGTTAAACCATGGAAACCATTAGTAAATGAAACTACATTAGATCTACCCTTTACAAGTCTTGCAAGTTTTAAAGCAGTTTCTACTGCATTTGTTCCTGTTGGTCCAGTAAATTGTACTTTATAATCTAAGTTTCTAGGCACTAAAATAGTGTCTTGTAAAGTTTGTAAAAACTCTTTTTTTGCACTTGTTGCCATGTCAAGTCCATGAACTACACCATCTTTTTGTATATATTCAACTAATGCTTTACTTATATGGTCATTATTATGTCCATAGTTTAAAGTACCTGCTCCTGCAAAGAAGTCAATAAAGTCTTCACCTTGTTCATTTGTTAAAACAGCACCCTTTGATGTTTCAAAAATTGTTGGGAAACTCCTGATATAACCTCTTACTTCTGATTCTAAATTTTCAAAAATTCTCATTTTACTTTTTCCTTTATTTTTTAAACGGTCCTATTTTATATAAAACCTCTTCTTCATGTTGATTAACAAAATCACTTGCTTCGAAAAACTTCATACTTTTCATTTCAGTTTCATAATGATTTACAACTTTTTCAAATACTCTAATAGATGAATTATTACTCGGAGATACCGTAGTATGTAAATAATTAATATTTAGTTCCTTTCTTTGAACTATATCCATTATCAATCTTCTAGCTAAATCATTTCCTCTAAAGTCAGAGTCAACTGCAACCTGCCATATAAACAGAGTATTTGGCTCATTTGGAATCATATATCCTGATACAAAGCCAATTACTTTATCTTCATATGTTGCAATTGAACAAATATCACTAAAATGAGTCGATTGAAGTAAATAAAGATATTCAGAATTTACATCTAATACCTTTGTACTTTTAACAAGTTCGTAAATTTTATTTGCATCTTCTTTAGAAGGTTTACAAATATTTATTTCACTTTTTGACATATATTTGTCCTTTAAATATTTTATTGATATTAAAAATTTACATGATTTATGTAATTTTTTTACATCTTGATTGTAAATTTATAACATATGAAACTTAACAAAAACTTAGATTATGTGTTTTTTGTAAAAGAATATCTATATTTCACTATATAAATTAATTTTCGCTTAAGAAAAAATAATTATTATTATTTATGAACTTCTTTTTAAAGTTCAAATCACACACACTTAAACTTAAAGGGGCGCAAATGAAAAAGTTACTTCTTGTACTATTTTGTCTATGTAACTTCATGTATGCTGTCGAATATGATGCTTTACAGGGGAAAATGTTATCACTATCATGTGCATCATGTCATGGAACAGATGGAAAGTCTATTACAATAACACCTTATATAGCTGGGATGAGTAAAACAGTTATGTATCAAACCTTACTTGCTTATAAAAATGGGGAGAAGACAGGAACTATGATGCAAAAACATGCAAAAGGTTTTACTGATGCTGAACTAGAACAAATCTCTTATTACTTTTCTAAAGTAGAAAGATAAAGGATTAAAGATGATAAATAGAAGACATTTTAATAAAATACTTGTAGGATCAGTTGCACTTTCATTTGCTGCTTGCAGTAGTATAACTAATGTATCTTTACCAAAAGACAGAAAAAGAGTTATTGTAGTTGGTGGAGGTTTTGGTGGAGCTACTGCTGCTAAATACTTAAAAAAATTCTCCCCTGAAACAGAAGTAATTTTAATTGAACAAAATAAAGAATATTATACTTGTCCTTTTGGTAATACTGTAATTGCAGGAATAAATGATATTGATTATATAAAACATGACTATAAAATATTAGAAAGTAAATATAAAGTAAAAGTTATCCATGAAAAAGTAAAAAAACTTGATGGAGCAACAAACTCTGTTATTTTAGAAAATGGAGATAAGATTCCTTATCATAAAGCTATTGTTTCTCCAGGAATAGATTTCAAATACGAAAAAGGTTATGTTAAAGGTTCAGAACAGTTTGCACCACATGCATATAAAGCAGGTGCACAAACAACACTTTTAAGAGAACAGCTTGAAGGTATGCAAGATGGAGGAACATATGTTATGGTTGCACCAGCTAATCCATTTAGATGTCCTCCTGGCCCATATGAAAGAGTCTCATTAGTTGCTCATTATTTAAAAACTCATAAACCAAACTCTAAAATCATAATCTTAGATCAAAAAAATAGCTTCTCTAAACAAGGTTTATTCCAAGAGGGATGGGAAAACTTATATCGAGATATGATTGAATGGAGAAGTGTTGAATTTGGAGGAAAAGTTTTATCTGTTGACCCTAAAAGAAAAGAAGTAACAACAGAAGATGAAGTTGTAAAAGCAGATGTCCTTAACTATATTCCAGCACAAAAAGCAGGACAACTTGCTTTTGATTCTGGACTTACAAAAGGTGATTGGTGCCCAATAAATACGAAAACTTTTGAATCAAAACTTGTAAAAAATATACATGTAATAGGTGATGCAACAATTGCAAGAAGTATGCCAAAATCTGGTTTTTCTGCTAATTCTCAAGGGAAAGTTGCTGCACTACAGATTACAAGATTATTAAAAAATAAACCTGTAGTAAACCCACCAAAACTAGCAAATACTTGTTATAGTTTAATTGCGCCAAATTATGGAATTACAGTTGCTGCTGTTTATGAAGCCCATGAAGATGGAATTAAAGCAATTCCTGAAGCTGGAGGATTAAGTCCTATGGGAGCTGACCCATCGTTTAGAGCATTAGAAGCTGAATATGCTGTAGGTTGGTACCAAAACCAAACTGCTGATATGTTTAGATAATAAGAAGTACTCAACTGAGTACTTCTTAATCCTTTATACTCATTATAAGTAGTTTTACATTTTTCTTTTCCTGAATCTCTTCAAGTTTTAAACCTGGAATTTGCATTTGCATAAACTCACTATGATTTTTTATATCATTTTTTGCAATTTCTTGTAAAAGTTTTCCTCTGTAAAACTTAGCCCAATGAGATACAACTTTCCCATCTTTTATAAATTTAAATGTTAAAACATTTGCTTTTTTTATTTTATAAAACTTCTCATAGAACCCTGCTCTTAAATCAATAACCTCATCAACAATAAAATCATCCAAACTATCTGTAAAGTTTTCTAAGTAAAATTTTTCTACATTTATATTAGGAAGCTTTGCTCCTTGTTTATACTTATAATCAGGGATTAGATCATTTGCTTTTATTGGTCCAAAAAGATTTGAAAATAGTAATACATTTTCATCTATATAATTTTGTGCTTTTTCATCTAATGAAGAATAAGCTAAAGCATCAAAAGCAACTCCATCATATCTGTTGATAGCTTTCATTGTTGGTTTATTTTTTAGACTCTCTTTGTATTTTTCCACTTCATCTAGTTTTTTTAATCCAAACCATTTTGATAACTCTTCTATTGTTAAACTTGATACATACTTTTCATATGCATTAAAAATCTCTTCTCTTTTTTCAAACAATTCATCTAAAAAAAAGTTCTCTTTACAAAAAGGTTTGTTTTCTCCACCACTATTTTTTGCTTCTGCTGGAGCTAATAAAATCTTCATATATCTTTACCTTTATAATTTATTGTACAAATTCTCCACTATGATATAACCATTTCCCATCTACTTTTAGGAATTTACTTTTTTCCACAAAAGAAGAATCTATAGCACCTTGAAATATAGTGGCTTTAAAAGTTACATAAGATACCTCTTCACCATCAATAAAGTCTAATATCTCTAACTTTTTAAAGTCACTATACTTTGAAAAATTGTTTATTGAGTTTTTCCAACTTTCAATATCAGTTGTATAATCTGCATTATCTCTATGAGTAGTTAAAATTATATAGTCTTGATTATTTGCAACAAAAGCACTATATCTTGATTTCATTAAATCTAATGCAGTTAAAGGAGTTTCACCAAAGTGAAATAGTCTACAGCATTTTTTATATTTCTTTAAACTCCCGCAAGGACAAAAAGAATTCCCAGAAATTTTCATACTAAACTCCTTTTTAAATAGTATTTTAGCAGAAAATTTCCTAGGCTAAAATATATAGCTACTTTTTAGCACCTTTAACTTTTATATCCTTTTGGATATTTTCAACTAAGCCTTTTCCAAAACCTTTTAAAATCAATAAATCTTCTGGGTTATTAATTTTTTGTTTTTTTCTAAAGTCAATTATCATTGAAGCCTTTTTCTCCCCTATTCCTTTTATCTGCATCAACTCCTCTTTACTTGCACTATTTAAGTTAATTGATGCAAATAAAAATGCACAACTCAACATTAATCCTAAAAAAATTTTTTTCATTTTGTACTCCTTTAAATAATAAATTAAATTATATATAAATAATATTTAAATATATTTTAAAGCACATTAGTAAATTATAATCTCAAATATAATAAAATCTTTTAAATCAAAGGGGAACAGACACAATGGGACAAATACCACTAGAGTTAATATCTAACATTATATCAATGGTTATTCTAATCATGTTATTTGTAAAATACTATCAATACAAGAAAAAGTTAGATGTATTAAAAGGGTTAAACGAACTAAAAGAAAAGAAAAAACTTTCACAAGAAGATAAATCATTTATTAGTTCAAATCTAAAAGATTATCAAATTCTTTTAGCAAGGGATGAACAAAGGATTAAACTTGCATACCCAGTTTTTATTTTAATAGCTGGTATTCTTTTAGCATTTTTCGAGTTCAAAGAGGCAATGATTCACTTAAATGTTATAGTTGTTGCATTTATATTTATGCAAGTAAATAAAATTCATAATAGAAACTTTGTTAACTTACTAACTGAACTAAACAAATAAGCTAGATTAAACTTCTTAATCTAGCACCTTTGTCTTCAATAACTACTTCAAATTCACATTCATACAAATTATTTGTTTTTAAAAACTCAATTAGCTTTTCAATAGTTTGTTCATAATCTTTACAATAGATATAAAACTGTATAAGACCTTCTTTTATATCAACTGCACAAAGTTTTAAAAATCCTTCTTCTTCAAGTTTTTCCAAATGATTTTTTTCGAATGCTGTAAAAAACGATAGACAAGCTGGATCTGGAAACATAATATCATCTGCCACATGGAAGTTATGTTTTACTACTACTAAAGTCTCATAGCCTTCTAAATCAATATCTTTTTTAACTCTTAATAATTGATTTATACTATCAGTTGTCACTAATTCCCATTTGTCTTCATTTATTACCATTGTATTTGCTCTTTATTGTTTTGTTTTAAAATCTCATTTGTTTTTGAAAAGTGTTTACATCCAAAAAATCCTCTATAAGAAGATAAAGGGCTTGGATGAGGCGCTGTTAAAATATAATGTTTTGTTTCATCAATTAGTTTTCTTTTTTTAATAGCAGGAGCTCCCCAAAGTATAAAAACTATACCTTCACAAGAAGCTGAGATATATTTAATTATATTGTCTGTAAAAATTTCCCAACCCATTTTGTGATGAGATTTAGGTTTTGCTTCTTCAACTGTAAGAATTGCATTTAATAAAAGAACTCCTTGTTTTGCCCAAGGGGTTAAATCTCCATCTAAACAAATAGAGTCATTTCCTAAATCCTGCTTTATCTCTTTTAAAATATTTTGCATAGAAGGAGGATTTTTAATCTCCTTTGGAGTTGAAAAAGAGAAACCTTGTGCTTGCCCTTCTCCATGATAAGGGTCTTGACCTAAAATGACTACTTTTAAATCCTTTAAAGGCGTCTTTTCAAAAGCATTAAATATCAACTCCTTTGGAGGAAAAATCTTTTTTGTCGCGTACTCTTGTTCTAAAGAGTTTTCTAAATTTTTATAATAATCTTTATTTTTTTCAATATTTAAAATATCATCCCATGTATTCATTATCTGCCTTTAGTTATAAAAGTGTATTATTGCAGATTAAATTTTAAAAAATCTATGAGAGAAAGTATTGAAACCTTATATAAAATCAATTATTGCATCATTTTTAGTAATCTTAGCCTGCTTAGGTTTCGGAAGATTCTCTTTTGGAATGGTTTTGCCAAATTTACAAGAAAGTCTTTTTCTTAACTCTTCACAAGTTGGTTTTATAGGAACAGCAAACTTTATTGGCTACTTTATTGGAATATTTTTTGCAAACTACTTATATAGAAAAACTTCTACACATAAACTAATTTTTACAACTATTTTACTACAAGCATTTTTTATGTTTTTAATGACATTAACAAAAGAATATAAACTTGTTTCATTTTTCTACTCAATTAGTGGTTTCTTTTCTGCTATTTCAAATATTGCAATTATGGCTTATATTTCAAATGTCATGCCAACGAATGTTCGAGGAAAGGCTTTAGGAATAATAGTAGGTGCAAGTGGCTTAGCTATAGTTTTAAGTGGTCAAATAGTTCCTTTTACCCAAGATATTGTAAAAGAAGTACCTTGGGAAACTGCATGGATAATCTTTTGTTTAATTCTTGTTTTTGTTGCTTTCTTTTCACAACCTGGAATCAAAAAACATGCAGCACATAATATAAGTGAGCTAACATTTAAAACTAAAGAGTTCATTTCTACAACAACTTTTTGGAAAATTGCATTTGTTTATATGGTATTTGGTTTTACTTACTCTATATATGTAACTTTTTTTGTAAGTGCTGTAATGCAAAAATATGAACTTTCAACACATATTTCAGGTAACTTTTGGACTCTACTTGGATTTATGAGTATTTTCTCAGGTTTTTTATTTGGAAGCTTAGCTGATAAAATAGGAGCATACAAAACTTTAATCTTTGTATATCTTTTACAAACTATTGCCCATGGATCTTTAGCATTTCCTTTACCATCTTTTTCTATTTGGATATCAGTAATTTTATTTGGGATATCTGTTTGGAGTATTCCTTCTCTTGTAGCTTTACTTTGTTCAATAGAGTTTCATGGAAACAAAACATCAAAAGTTTTTTCCCTAATAACTATTCTTTTTGCAATTTGCCAAGCCTTTGGACCTTTAGTGGCTGGAGTTATTCACGATATTACAAAAGATTATTCAAATATATTTATTATTACTTCACTTTTAGCATTAATTACAGTTTTTATCTCTTTTATATTTTCAAAAGATAAAATATCTTCTAAAATAACAGAAGAATAAACTATAAGGAAGTATATTGAAAGACAATGGTTTTATATTTGACTTAGATGGTACCCTAATTGATTCTTTAACAGATATTGCACTTTGCTCAAATATTGTTTTAAAAGAGTTTGGATTACCAACCCATGAAATCTCAACTTATAAGTATTTTGTTGGCGGTGGAGCAGAGGTTTTAGTAAATAATGCTATTCCAAAAGATTCAACTAAAGAGTTAAATAAAAAAGTTCTAGAAAGATTTAAAGAGATATATGACCAAGAACTACATCACAATACAAAACCTTATGATGGTATTTATGACTTATTAGACCTTTTAATAGAAAACCAAATAAAAGTAGCTATTTTATCAAATAAACCCCATGAATTTACAGTAAAGTATGTTAAAGAGTTTTTCCCAAAATATTCAAATATTTTAGAAGTACATGGCTCAAAAAAAGATGTTCCTAAAAAACCTCACCCTAGAGCAGCATTAGATATTGCATCTGCTTTAGATTTAAAATGTGAAAAAATCTATTTTGTGGGAGATAGTGATGTGGATATGCAAACTGCAAAAAGAGCAAATATGAAAGCAGTAGGTGTAGCTTGGGGATTTAGAGGTCCAAAAGAATTAATAGAAAATGGAGCAGACCATATAGTGCAAACTCCTGTGGATATCTTTAACTTATTGAAATAGAAGAGTTAGAAACCTAACTCTTTTATTACTTCTTTAGGTGTTTTTCCTACACTTTCACATAAACTTTTAAACTTATCATCACTTTTTGCATCTATTCCTAAATCTTTTAATTTAGATATTAATTCTTTTGTATCTATTTCTAAATCCTTTGCAACTTCGGAAATACTTTTTCTTCCTAAGCCACTAAGAGAATCAGATTTTTTGATATTTATTTTCTGTTTTTCACTTAATATTGAAAAGATTTTCTGTGCACTTGTATTATTGTTTTTTGCAATATCTTTTAAAGTTTCCATTGCTTTTGCTTCTATATTTTTTGATTTTAAGATCTGTAAACTTTTATCTAAATCAAAATCTATTTTTAAAGCAAACTCTTCTAAAGTATCAAGTTCAGCATGAGGATATGGTGCTTTTTCATATTTTTGTTCCCATGAGTTTTTTATATCTTCACCAAAATCTATGAAAGTAGAAAAAAGAGATATTTCATTTAAAGTACCCACTAAGAAAAGTAGTGTAATCACAAAAGCAACAAGCATCTCTTTTGTAAATACAACTAAGACTTTAGCTTTATTTTTCATATAACTAAGCATAGGTTTCCAGTTATAATATATGTGCAAAATTGTTGCTACAATAAATAGAACCATAAAAGTAGAATGTACTTGAGCATATTCATCTTTTCCTAATCCTAATATTTCCCAATTAGACCATTTTGCAACTCTGCCAGGAGGAGAGATGAATAGCATAATTCCTGTATAAGTCATAAGAATTATTGATAATAACATTGTCAATGAAGTGATTTTTTTAAGGCTCATAATAAACTCCTTCATATTATAAGTTTATTATATTCCTAATTTGATTAAATAAATGGTATTGTTATATAAGTTTTTCTTTGAGTTAGATATTAAACATCTAACTCAAAAAAAGTTTCATCAATCTTTTTATACTCAGCTACTGAGCATGTAATTTTAATTGCATTATCATAATCTTCAAAATACTCTTTGAAAAGCTTTTTAAGTTCTGTAATATTTGCTGTTCTAAAAATAAAAAATCCTACAATATTTTTACTTCTTTTACCTGCTTTTTCTATACCAAAACTATCGAATTTCCATTCTACACCTCTTGAATAAAAAAATACTTCCTCAAGCCTTTTTTCTAATTCACTTCGAACACTATCGTTATACTCTTTTAGGTGAACATAAAAAGCTACATTGACATTGAATGCATCTTGTGTAAGGTTTTTCTCAAACTTAGTTTCAGGTGTTTTTGTTAAATCTGTGTTATCCATTTTGTTCCCTATATCATAAAATAAAAACATGTAATTATAGTACATCTGAATAAAGAACAAATAAAAAAGAATTATTTTATAAAGATTTATAACTGTTTATAATAATTATAATAAAAGAAAACATTCTATTTTTAAGCTTTCAATAAATAACTTTTATTTATAATTCTGATATTTTAAATTATAAGGAAAACTAATGAAATTAAAAACAATCATCTTAATCTTCATTTTAGCTAGTAGTTCATTGTTTGCAGCAGAGTTTGTAAACTATAACAAATTAAGCGCTATGTTAAAAAAAGAGAATAAAGAAAATGGAACTTACGCAACTACGAAAGAAGTAAAAGAAGCATTAAAATCGAAAGACTGGTTAATAGCAGATGTAAGAACAATGGAAGAATGGGCAGCTGCACATATTAAAGGTGCGGTAAGAATTGGAAGACAAGCACCAGAGAAAGGCTTAGCTTTACATGCTTTAGATATGGATGATAACTTTATAAAACAAAATGTAATTCTTGTTTGCAACTCAGCAGCAAGAGCTTCAATCGAAGCTGAAACTATTAGAAAAATGGGATTTAAACAAGTAAAGGTTTATGACTTATATTCTTGGATTGATGAATGCAATCCTGTAGTTACTAAATATACAGTTAAAAAAGACAAAGGTGGAACTGGTCTTAAATTTGGTAACTTCTATGCAGAACACTGTAAAGAAAAAAAGTAAATCTAAAGGATAATGTCCTTTAGATTAAACCCCTATCTTTCTTGCATTTTTCATTTGCATTTTTGCAACTTCTCTTAAATCAACATTACTATCAAGTTCATCAACAATCTCAGCTCCAAGCAATGATTCTAATGCATCTTCTAAAGTTACAACACCTTCTGTTTGCTCATAATTATCAGTTACAATAAATAAGTGCTCTTTTTTTGATAAAAACATATCAATAAGTTTTGATATTGAAATATTTTCATTCACTCTTAAAGCTGGTTTGATTAAGTCTTCTTTATTTTCATAGTTATCTTCAAGCATCTCATGAAAATACTCTTTAGAAATAACCACTCCTATAATATCATCAATATCCACATCATATACAGGAACTCTTGAGTACTCTTTGAACTTTTCTAAATTAACTTTTGATTTGTCTTTAAAACTATTTAAAAAATCATTCTTTTGTACAGAAAAAACAACAGATCTTGGAGTGAAAACATCTTTTACTTTTATTTCATTTAGTTTTAAAAGGTTTTCGATCATTGCCGTTTCTTTTACTCTTAATACACCTTTTTTTTCTGCAATTGTTGCAGTTGCAAGAATTTCTTCTTTTGTCATAGTTTCAGTTTTATTAGGAGTTATATATGTGGTGATTTTATTCATAACAATTAAAATTGGATAAGTAATAAATACTAAAACTTTTATAATTCTTGTTGTAAATCCAGCTAAACCTTTCCAATAATACGCACCTAAAGTTTTAGGAATGATTTCTGAAAACACTAAAATTAAAATTGTTAAAATAGCAGAGATATAAAACATATACTCTTCACCAAACATTTTTGCAGCTTCTGCACCAACTCCTGCTGCACCTAAGGTATGGGCAAAAGTATTTAAAGTAAGAATAGCAGCAATAGAAAAATCAATATTTCTTTTTTGGTACTCCATTAAAGAGCCTAGCTTATGCTTCTGCTTTTTCACTAGTTCTATATGAGAATCAGTAATGGAAAGAAGTACTGCTTCTAAAATAGAGCAAAGGAAAGAAACTCCAACTGCTATTAAAAAATATATTGTCATTAACATTTAATTTAAATCCTAGTTTTTTGTAATTATATACTAATTTTAATAATTTTTGTTTTTTTTAAAAACTTTATAACATTGTCATATAATATATTTTATTTTGGGAAGTTTATTTTGGAAAATTTAATTTATAAAAGTGAATATATTATTTACCAATAAAAAGGTATAAAACAGTTTTACAACAATACATAACCCAAGAAGATAAAAAGATAACTTCTTGGACTAAATTATCAAAAACTAAACTGCTTTTTTAACTTTTTCTTTTTCTATGTAATCTCTACAATCTATACAATACATAGCATGAGGTTTAACTCTTAATCTTCTAATTGTAATTTCAGAGTCACACATTTCGCAAAGTCCAGTATATTTACCATTTTCAATTTTTCTAAGAGCATGGTCTATTAAATTTAACTCTCTTAATTGTTGGTTTTTTATGTGTACATCTGTAGAGTAGTCTCTACTTGCAGCAGCAAAATCACCTTCATCGTTTAAATCCATTTCACTTAAATTTAAATGTTCATTTGACAAATTATTAAGTGTTGACTCAATAGTCATCTTATTTTGTATTAAAAGACTTTTAATCTCTTCTACTTGCTTTTTATTTAAACTTTTTGGCATTTTTTTTCCTAAAAATATTTTTCTTAATTGTATCGCAACACAGTTGCAAATAAATAGCATTGTTATATTTTTTTGCTTTATTTATCATAAAATATAAGATTGAGTATTATATCTAATAAAATAATCTTTTAAGAAATATAATGAATAAAAAATATACAATTGTTTTCTAAAAATTAAAATATATTTAATCTTTAAGAAAGGTTGCATATGCAATAATTGTATATGCAACTAAAGGGAGCCTTATGAATTATGCATTAAAAGACTCTATTGCTTATCGACTTATAAGAAGTTCGAATAGCGTTGTTAATAGTCTAAATAAAATACTTTCAACTTATGGTATTGCTATTGAACAACGGGCTACATTAGAGATTATTAAATATGAACCTAATGTTAATCAAACAAAAATAGCCCAACTTCTAGGTAAAGACAAAACAACTATAAGTCGTTCATTAAACTCTTTAGAAAAAAAAGAGCTTATCACTAGAGAAAGTGATACCCAAAATGACAAAAGAAGCAATAAGATAAAGCTAACGAAAAAAGGTGAAAAAATTTTAGAAGAGACTCTTCCGTTTGTGACTAGTTTTAGGGAAGGTCTAAATTCTAAAATCACAGAAGAAGAGCATAAGCTTTTTTTTGAAATATTAGATAAACTCGAACTCTAATAGATGTATATTTGTAAAAGTCCTTTTGAGTATGCTAGAAATTGTAAGGAGTAGATATGAATAGTTATGTACAAGTCTCATGCGACTTATATGGAATGTTTGAGGAAGCGGTAAATAAAAGTGTGGATTGTGAGATAACATTTTTAAAAGAGAAAAAAGAAGTAACTGTTACTTCTAAAATTGTGGACATAAGAAATGTATGTAATAGTGAGTTTATGGAAACTTCTGATGGAACTGTAATTAGACTTGATAAGATTGTTGAGTTTAATGGTATTCCAACAGATAATATAAACTACTATATACCTGCATAAATTTTTTTATCTTATTTGTTGACTATTTAGTTAATAAATTTAATTTATACCGTCAAAAAACAACCTACTCTTTCCTTGTGAGTAGGTATGTTTTTCTTCTAAGAATCTTCATGTATAATATAGTTGATATTTATACAACTTCTAAAGGGTTTACATGAAAAGGTTATTGCTAATAATACTAATTTCATTTTCCATTCAAGCTGATGCAAAACCAATTACATTTACTGATAAAGAAAAAGAGTTTATAAAAAATAATCCTTTGGTAAAAATTGGTATGATGCCAGATTTTACACCTTTTTCATACTATATAAAAACTACCCCTGTAGGTTTTGAACATGAACTTCTTAATATCTTATCTAAAAGAACAGGATTAATATTTGAGAAAAATTTTGCAAAATGGACAGATATCTATACTGCATTTAAAAATAAAGAACTGGATGTAATTACAAGTATTTCTTATAAAGAGTACAGAGAACCCTTTACTACTTTCACTAGCTCTTATTATGATATTCCTATTATGATTTTTGTAAGAGATGATTTTGGAGAATACCTAGGTATTAAAAGTTTGGAAGGTAAAAAAGTAGGTGTTTTAAAAGATGTTTTTTATATAAAAGAGTTAGAAAAAATAAAAAATATAAATCTTATATATTATGACACATATGAAGAACTAACAAAAGATTTAGTATTTGGGCAGATTGATGCTTTGATGCAAAACCTTACAAATATAAACTATTTAATCAAAAAAAACCTATATTCAAACTTGAAACTTGCTAGTGAACTTACTTTGCCAAACACAAAAAAAGAAGACCTAAGATTAGGAGTAAATCCAGAAAAACCTCTTTTAAGTTCAATTTTACAAAAGGGATTAAACTCTATTACAAAAAAAGAAAAAGAGCAACTTGTAAGAAAATGGATTGGCTCAATTTCAGAATATAAAGGTGGACATGTAGAATTAAATAGTGAAGAAAAAGACTATTTAAATACTAAAACTATTAAATATTGTATAAACCCTGATGGAATGCCCTTTGAAGGTTTAGATGAAAATGGTTTACACTCAGGAATAAGCTCAGATTATTACTCTCTTATAGAAAAAATCTTATCTGCAAAATTTGAGCTTGTGAAAACAGATAATTGGAATGAATCAATAACTTTTGTAAAAGAAGGTAGATGTGATATGCTAGCCCTTGGTATGGAAACATATGACAGAAAAAAATACTTAAACTTTACAAGTAGCTACTTACATGTACCGCTTGTAGTAGCCACTAAAGTTGATGTTCCTTTTATAAATCATATTCTTGATTTAGAGGGAGAAAAAATAGGCATCATAAAAGGGGATGCTTTTGTAAAAATATTAAGACAAAAATATCCTTCTCTTGATTTAGTAGAAGTCGAAGATATAACCAAAGGTTTAGATAAAGTAAAAAGTGGTGAACTATTTGGGTTTATTGATACTCTTGCAGGAATAGGTTATGAGTTTCAAAAAGAGTATTTTGGAGAACTTAAAATAGCAGGAAAGATAAATGAAACACTTGAATTATCAATGGCAGTTGTAAAAGAAGATACAACTTTATTACATATCTTACAAAAAACAATAGATAGTATGACAAATGAAGTACACAGAGAAATATTCGGCAATTGGATTCCTATAAAATACCAAAAAGGTATGAACTATGAACTTGTATGGAAAGTAGTTCTTGGTTCTATTATTTTCATTCTTTTAATAACTTATTGGAATAGAAAGGTTATTAAAACAAATAGACTTTTAGAAGAGGCGAAAAAAGATATCGAACTAAAAAATAAAGAGTTAGAAAAACTTGCTACAACAGATAAACTAACAAATCTTTATAATAGAAGAAAAATAGAAGAGTTAATGCAAATAGAAATCAATAGAAGTGAAAGATTTAATCATAACTTTGGTTTAGCAATAGTTGATATAGATAAATTCAAAAAGGTAAATGATACATATGGTCACCAAATTGGAGATATTGTATTAAAAGAGATTGCAGATATTTTAGATAATAATAGAAGAAAAACAGACTTTGTAGGTCGATATGGAGGAGAAGAGTTTGTAATAATCTGCCCAGAGTCCACTGTAGATGGAGTTGTTAGATTAATGGAACTTTTCAAAGAAAAGATTTCTAGTCATGAGTTTACAAAAGTTAAAAATAAAACTGCAAGTTTTGGGGTAACCATGTCACAAAAAGGTGATACTATAGAATCTATTTTAAAAAGAGCAGATGATGCACTTTATCGAGCAAAAGAAAATGGTAGAAATAGAATCGAGTATAAATAAACTCTGATTCTATTGTAATAGCATTTTTATTTAGTCTATAAACTGTTTTCTATAGTTTTCCTCTAAAGGTGTTTTATCTTTATAATCTATGATATCCCCAATTTCAATTTGGATTTTTAACTCTTTTTTTCTATTCATAATAGCAATTTTTAAAATATCATCTGCATTTGATTTTATATATACAGGCAAAATAGGTAATCTATTTTTTAAGGCTATAAGTCTTGAACCTTCTTTAAAAGAAGATAATGCAGTATTCTCTTTATTTCTAGTTCCTTCTGGAAAAATATAAATACTATGTCCTTCTTTTACTACTTTTTTTGTATCTTTAAAAAATGATGACATGTTTGGTGCATCTCTATCAAGAAGTACAGTTCCTGCATTTTTTGTAAACATACCAAAGAAAAAAGAGTTGTACAACTCTTTTTTTGCAACCCAAAAACCATTGATTTTTGTATCTTTAAATGCCATTTCTATAATCAATGGATCAATGATACTTCTATGATTTGATATTAATAAATATTGTCCGTCTTTAGGTATTTTTTCTTTGTTTAAAACTTCTACTCTAATGTTTAACTTATTCATTAATATTTGAGAGTATTCTAACCTTGAGGCAAATCTCTCTTTTAAAGTCTTTAGTTTTCTTAATTTAAATCCATATTTATTTGTAAGGTAAGTAGCGTAAATTGCCATACTTATTTGTTTGAAGTTCAAAATAATCCTATTGTTTTTTTCTTAGTATATCTAATTGAGCTTATAGAGGAATATTGTGATTGTAGGAAGTTTGAAATATTACTTTTTGATGGCAAAAAGTAATACAAAAAGCCACCCACGGTTTCGAAGTTTGCTAAAGCAAATACCCTCAAGTTTTTAAATTTATTTCTAGCTTCGAAAACTCACTCATAAAAGATATATCTAATATCTTTTATTCATTCGAACAGTTCTCAGCTTTTTACGAAATCAATTTATAAACTTTCAGCTTCTGCAAATGTGGGGATTTTTATTATATTTATGCTTATTAAATTACTTATAAATAATTTTTATATATAATTATTAAAAGTCAATGGCAATAAATTAGTTTTATTAAATTGTTTTGTGCACTCACTTAACAAATAACTATTTGAAATAATACACACAAAATGAATAACTAATATTCCACAACATTACCTCAATGTTATAGAATATCATTTCTTCATTTTGGCATTGACTTTTAATAAGGATTAAAGATAGAAATTATTCCCTTTTTAAAAAGTAATACAAGAATTGAAATACCATCAAATTTAAGAATTTTAATTTTTGGAGGTGCTTTAGACTCTGGTTGCCGTAGAGATTTATTATTAAATTGGCTAAAAAAGGAAAAAGGATTTTTAACTGTTATTCCTGATAAAATAAACTATTTTGATATAGCATCATCTAAGTATACTTTAATAGAAAAAGAAAGTCATCTATTTGAAAACTCAGATATTCTAATTATTATTCCTGAATCTCCTGGCTCTTTTGCAGAAATTGGAATGATATCATACATGATTGCAAATCATAAGGCAGAGAAAGAACGCATTGCCTATGGTAAAAAAACTTTAATCATTTTAGATAAAAAATATAAACATGAAGAGTCTTTTATTAAATTAGGACCAATAAAAATTATTAAGGCACATCAAGGTAAATCTATTAACTTTGATTTTGAAAAGGGAAATAAAAAAGAAATAATTAGGAACTTTAAAACTAAAGAAATACAGCAGTTCAAACTAAATGATACTACAGATGATACAAAAGAGCTATTCTTTTTTAATTGCATAAAAATATTAATCTATTTATATTATCATAAATCACTAGATTTTAATTCTACAGTATATAAAGAAGAATTTATTCAAAGGCTAAAACAAATTCATATAGGAATAGGAATTGATAATATAGAATATTTAGAATCTGCAGAACTTATTAAAAAAGATTTTAGCAAAGCAAAAATAAATTTATCAATTAAACACTCTCATCCATTTATTCAAGAACTCATAAAGCTAAATTTAAATATATTTTTAGAAAAAGGCATTATCAAAAATTTTTTAACTCAGAGTGGATATTAGTATGAGTTTTTTAGAATACCTTGAAGAAAAGGGATATCCAAACACTTTACTAAGAAAAATATTTGACAAGCATGAAGATTATGTTTATCACTTTAGAATAAAAGGTAAACTGCAAATTGCTCCAAAATGGGAGTTAAAAATACTACAAAAAATTTTGAAAGATTATATTACAGATAATTATGCATCTTATATTTCCAATTTTGCTACTGCTTATATTAAAAAAGAAAACATATCGTACAATGTTTCAAAACATTTTGGGAGAAATTATTTTTATGTTACTGATTTTTCTAATTTCTTCCCTTCTATTAAATTAACAAATATAAAAGACTACCTATCTTCAATCTTTAAAGATGAAGATTCTTCATCTCTTGATATAATATTTAATATAGGGTTTTATAGTGATTCTTTACAATTTGGATTCCCAAGTTCACCAATCATTTCAAATATAGTAATGACAAAATTTGATAACTTATTATTTGAAGAATTAAAAACTAAATTTCCTAAAAATAATATAGCTTATAGTAGATATTGTGATGATTTAACAATTTCATCTAAATATGAGATTTCACCCAAAATTATTAATAATATTATAAATAGTCTATTAATAAAAGAATATACTTATCTATCAATAAATAAAAGAAAGACGAGAAGTTTTGAGAAATATTCACAATACCCTTATATTACAGGGTTGATACCACTAAAAGATAGAACAACTATTGGCAAAAAAAGATTTAACATACTTAAATTAAATATCTATCTATCATTAAAAAATAAAAAAATAAAAAATACAGACTTATTTGATACAGATATTGCATTAAGTTCATATTTATCATATGTTTATTTAGTTGATCCTCATAATTACAATCGACTAAAAGAATATTTTTCAAAAAGATTTAAACCTTTAGAGATAAAAAACTTATTTAAAAAATAGTAAATTTTGTTAAAGTTCAAGGCTAGAGTATAAATTTAGGTAGGAGTTTACTATTGTAAATGACTATCTAAATTTTGACGATAACGCAGAAATTTAGCAAAAGAACTATTTTTCCCTTGCTAACGACTTTCCTGCTAAGTATCCAGAAGCCCAAGCAAATTGCAAGTTATATCCACCCCTATTACCTACAATATCAAGCACCTCTCCAGCTAAATAAAGCCCCCTACACTTCTTACTCTCAAAAGTTTTATCATCAACTTCATCGGTTCTTATTCCACCGCCACTTGCTTCTGCGTGTTTAAAACCTTGAGTATCGATAACTTTCATTCGAAGATTTATAAGAGTATTTACTATAGCTCTAATATGTTTTGCATTTACATCTTTTGCTTTTATTTCACTATCTACTTTTATCATATCAAGGATTACTGGAACTAATTTATTTGAAACTATTCCACTAAGAAGATTTGTTAGTTTTTCATTTGGTAAGGATTTTATTAATGATTCTATCATTCCTAAAACTTCATTTCTAGTTTGCTTAGGAAATAGATTTATAGCTATTTGTACCTCTTGATATAAAGACATAGGATAAACTGCATATTGAGAGATATCTAAAATAGCGAAACCAGAAACTCCATACTTAGTAAATAAAACATCACCTATGATTTCATTCTCTTTTTGTCCATCTATATAAAGAGTGACTTGTGACTCTTTTTTTACCCCTTGAAGTCTTGCTTTATGTTCAAAATCTGTTTGAAGTCCTACTAAAGATGGGTAAGTCATATTAGAAGAGTGTCCAAAACTATTTGCAATATCCATACCAAGTTCAGTAGAGTTTAGCTGAGGAGCTGCAGCAAGTCCAGAGCTAATCAAGACTTTATCATACTCTTTAAACTCACTATCACTTGAGAAAAGTATAAATTTTTCTTCTTCTTTTTTAATATTTTCTATTTTAGTATTGCCTATAAAATTTAAATCTAAGCTGTCAAGTTTTGATTGTAAAAGAGTAGTTACTGATTTTGCTTCATTTGATAAAGGATATACTTTTCCATCTTCTTTTACATCAAGTAAAAGCCCTAAAGACTTACAAAAATTTTTAAAAGCATTAAAATCAAACTGCTTTAAACAATAGCTTGTAAAAGATGGATTTTCTCCTATGTAGTTAGAAACTTGGGCATTATTATTTGAGATATTACATCTTCCATTTCCACTTGCAAGTATCTTTTTCCCAATTGCATTATTTATATCAAAAAGATCTATTTGTAAATTTTTGTTTTCTGTTTTTGCAGTTATGGCTGCCATAAGTCCGGCAGCCCCTGCTCCTATAATAGCTATTTTCAATACATTACCTCTTTTAAATTAGAAATAATTATACTGAAATTCTGCTTTTTATTTGAATCCTAACATTTCAAACTGTAAATACCATACAGCAATTGAAATAAAATATCCTATTAATATTGTCCAAGCATATTTAAAGTGAGCGCCAAAAGTATAAACACCTTTTAGTTTTCCCATAACTCCAACCCCAGCTGCACTACCAAAAGAGATTAAAGAACCTCCAATACCAGCAGTTAAAGTCACTAGCATCCAATGAGAAAGATCCATATCAGGATTAGCTTTTAGTATTGCAGACATTACAGGAACATTGTCAACTAAAGCTGATAAAAAACCAACTGCAATATTTGAATATGTAGGTCCTAAATATTGTGGTTCATAGACCATTGAAGCTAAATGAAGCCAACCAATAAAATATAAAGCTCCAACGGCTGCTAAGATACCAAAGAAGAACATTAAAGTGTTGTTTTCGATTTTTGCCATTGATTCAAACACATCAAAATGGTCTTTACCAAATTTTTTATTAAGTTTATAAGAGTGGATTTTTAATAATACTAAACCAAACATCATTCCCCACATTGCAGGGAAATCTAAGATTTGATGAGAAACTACTGCACAGGCAATGGTAAAGATACCTAAGAATATTGTGATTTGTGCACCTGCTTTCATTTTTGGTTTTTCCTCTTTTTCTACATCAAAATGAGGCATTTCATTAGGAACAATTCTTGAAAGTAAAAATGCAGTTATTAAGTACCCTATGATTGAAGCTGGAAATAGATATAAGAAATCTACAAAATGACCTTTTCCTGAAGTCCAAGCCATAAGAGTAGTAATATCTCCAAAAGGAGACCAAGCTCCACCTGCATTTGCAGCAACTACAATATTTATAGCACCTGGTACTAAAAACTCTTTTTTATTTTTTTCTATTGTTATTAATACTGTTGATAAAATAAGTGCTGTTGTTAAGTTATCTGCTATAGGCGAGATAAAGAAAGCTAAAAATCCAGTAAGCCAGAAAAGTTTTTTATAGCTATAACCTTTTGAGATAAGATTATATTTTAAACTATCAAATACATTCATATGAATTAGTGATTCAATATATGTCATAGCAACAAATAAGAAGAAGAATATTTCTGCAATCTCTAAAATCACACTTTCTGCTTCATTATGCACATTATGAATATTTAAGTCATTCATATAATAATATACTGCAATAAGTAAGAAAGATACAATCCCCACAAAAAGTGCTGGTATTGACTTATCAATTTCATATTTGTCTTCAGCAGCGATAAAATAATACCCCACTACAAAAACTATTAAAACTAAAAAGCCAATCCAAGTCATTGTCAAATCTATGGTTTCAACATTACTATTCCCAAAGAGAAAACTTGTAAAAAGTAAACTCAATAACAGATATTTTTTCAATATAAACTCCTTATTTATATGATTTCATAATTAAAAATGCAACAATTGATATTATGGTTAAACTTATTGCAATTGGTAAAAAAGAAGCACTATGAGATAAAAGTGCTAAAGATGAAATAATAGCTCCAAGACCAAATTGAAGTACTCCTACAACTCCAGATGCTACACCTGCATTTTTTTGGAAATGTTCCATTGCAAGAGCCATACAGTTACCAAAAATAAAAGCCATCATACTCATATATCCTGCCATAAGTGCCATAGTTAAAGGTAAAGTTTGGATATCTGAAGTAAGTATCCAAATAATAGATATTAAAATTTGAATTAATAAACTTACTTTTACTAAAAATAGTGGTTTATATTTTCTCAACATAATTAAATTTACTTTTATCATTGAGATTAAAATTATAAAGTTAAAACCAAAAAAGAAGGGAAATAAATCAGTTGAAATACCATAATGCTCTATAAAGATAAAAGAAGATTTTGAAATCAAGATAAAGAATCCTGAAAAACCTAATGATAAAGTAAGCATAGCTTTCATAGCAACTTTGTGAGTAAGTACTTTTTTATAAGATTGATATACACTTTGTTTCACATAAGTATAACTCTCATCTAAATCTTTATAAACCATAAAGGCAATAAATAGTGCGTAAAAAGTAAAAAATAAAAATATTGCTTCCCAAGAATAAAAATGAATGATAAAAGAACCAATAGCAGGAGCTATTAAAGGAGCAATACTTCTAATAGTACCAATCAAAGATAAAACCTTTGCAGCTTCATCTCCATGAAACTTATCTCTTACAACAGCCATGGCATTTACTACAACTACACCTCCAAAGAAGGCCTCAATAAATCTTAGTACCCAAAGTTGATAAATATTTCCACTAAAAATCATAATAAAACTAATGAAAGAAAAGCCTATCAACCCTATAAGTGAGCTTTTTCGTCTTCCTATTCTATCAGATAAAGGTCCTCCAAATATTTGTCCTATTGAAAACCCTATTAAAAAAATTGATAAAGTTAATTCTATTTTTTCAATACTTACATTAAACGAATCTGCAATATCTGGTATTGAGGGGATATAAGTATCAGTTGCAATAGGAGCTACAGAAGATAAAATAGCTAGTAAAACAATTAAATACATGTGATTATGTGCTTTTTTCATTCAACTCCTTACTATTTAAATTGACATATGTTCAGAATAATATGTCCATGCAATAGTTGCATATACAACCTTATTTTATTATTAAAATTTGAAAATAGTATATTTGAATACCTGATTATTTTAGTTATGTATACTCTTTTTGTATAATTATAAATTTTTTTGGAATATTATAAGTTTTTTAGTCAAGTTTCCACTTATTCATCTACACACTCTATTTAAAGGTACTTTTGACATTAAAGCCTAGTTCTTAAATCAAGAAAATAAGTCTAATTTGAGTAATTTGTTAAACATTATCTAATTAATTTTGATTAAATGACTTGACATTAAATAAAAAATCTATTACAATTCTAACATAACAATTCAAAAAATGTAAAAAAGTTAAAATATAGGAGTCATAAAAATGCAAAAAGAAACAATTGCAGTTCATGGAGGGTACAACAACAAAGAAGGTTGGGGTACTATGGCTGTGCCAATCGCACAAACAACTGCTTATGCATTTAGAGATGCAGAACACGCAGCAAACTTATTTGCATTAAAAGAGTTAGGTTCTATTTATACTAGAATCACGAACCCAACTACTGATGTATTAGAACAAAGATTTGCACAACTTGAAGGTGGAGCTGCTGCTATTTGTACAGCAAGTGGTCAATCTGCAATCTTCTATGCTATTGCAAATGTTGCTGAAGCAGGTGATAATATTTTAATCTCAGACAAACTATATGGTGGTGCAGTTACTTTATTAACTCACACTATCAAAAGATTTGGGATTACTGCAAAAGTATTTAAAAGTGCTGATGCTAGTGATTTAGAAGAGCAAATTGATGATAAAACAAAAGCTATCTTCTTTGAATCATTATCAAACCCACAAATTGCTATTGCAGATATTGAAAAAATTGTTGAAATCGCTAAAAGAAATGGTGTTTTAACAGTTTGTGATAATACAGTTGCAAGTGCAGCTTTATTTAACCCAATTTCATGGGGAGTAGATGTAGTTGTTCACTCAACTTCTAAATATACAAACGGTCAAGGTACTGCTGTAGGTGGTATTGTTGTTGAAAGAGATGGTTTAGCAGAGTTTTTCAAAGAAAATGCAAACAGATATTCACACTTTGTTGAGCCAGATGAATCATATCATGGTTTAGTTTATGTTGATGTTCCTCTTCCAAACTTTTGTTTAAGAATTAGATTAAACCTTTTAAGAGATATTGGTGCAACTCAGTCACCACATAACTCATGGTTACTATTACAATCTATTGAAACATTAGATATTAGAATGGAAAAACATTCAAACAGTGCTTTAGAAGTAGCTAAATTCTTAGAAGCTCATCCAAAAGTTAAATCAGTTAATTACCCTGGATTAGAGTCAAATACAGACTATGAAAAAGCACAAAAATATTTCAAAGATGGTAAGTCATCTGGTCTTATCTCTTTTGAAGCCCAATCTTATGAAGCAGCAAAAACAATAATTGACCAAGCTAAGTTATTTAGTGTTGTTGTAAACATTGGTGATTCTAAGTCATTAATTGTACACCCAGCTTCAACAACTCATTCACAAATGAGTGAAGAAGAGTTATTAAAAGCAGGTGTAAACCCTACAACTGTTAGGTTATCTATTGGATTAGAAAATCCAAAAGATTTAATTGAAGACTTAGAGCAAGCATTAGCGTAAGGATAACAGTAATGCCTCTAATTTCAACAAAAGGTGTATATGGTCTAACAGCCATGTATGAATTAAGTAAGCACGAAGATGACTCTCCCATGCAAATCAAGGAGATTTCATCTAATGCTAATATTCCACAAAACTACCTTGAACAATTACTAGGAAAGCTAAGACGAGCTGAACTAGTAAAAAGTATCAGGGGAGCAAAAGGTGGATATGTGTTAGCTCAAAAACCAGAAGATATTTCAGTAAAGGATATTTTAGTTGCCCTTGAAGGTGATTTAAAAATCGTTGATAGTAAAGCTGATAATCCGATTTTAAATATCTTCTTTGATGATGCTAAGAAAAGTACAAAAGAACTGTTTGATATCTCACTAGCAAAACTAGATGAATATCAAGATAGATATAACGAATTTTTACATTACAGTATATAAAGTTTAAGAGCAACTCGTTGCTCTCTTTAGAGTTTGCTTCTTTAGTGATAATTTACTTATCACGAGAAAAGAAGTTATTTAATTTAAATTATGGTCCCTTTAAATTTGGGACAAATTGAAAGGATATAAAAAATGAAATTTGCAAACAATGTTACAGAATTAATCGGAAATACACCTCTTGTAAAGTTACAAGCAGCGAGTGAAAAAAGTGGAGCTACAGTTTTAGGAAAATGTGAGTTTATGAACCCAACTCATTCAGTAAAAGATAGAATTGGTACAAACATGATTAAAGCTGCTTTAGAGCAAAACTTAATCAATGAAAACACAACAGTTATTGAGCCAACATCAGGAAATACTGGTATTGCTTTAGCTTCTGTTTGTGCAGGACTTGGTATTAAACTAATCCTTACTATGCCTTCATCAATGAGTATTGAAAGAAGAAAGTTATTAAAAGCTTTAGGTGCTGAATTAGTACTTACAGAGCCAGAAAAGGGAATGAAAGGTGCTGTTGAAAAAGCAAATGAATTAGCTGAAAAAACTGAAAACTCATTTGTTCCTCAACAATTTGCAAATGGTGCAAACCCTGAAATTCACAGAAAAACAACTGCTAAAGAGATTTTAGATGATACTGACGGAAAAGTTGATATCTTAGTTGCAGCAATTGGTACAGGTGGTTCGATTACTGGTATTGGTGAAGTATTAAAAGAGCATAACCCAAATATTCAAGTAATTGCAGTTGAGCCAGAAGCTTCTCCTGTATTAAGTGGTGGAAAACCAGGACCACATAGAATCCAAGGTATTGGTGCTGGATTTGTTCCTGATGTACTTAATACTACAGTTTATGATGAAGTAGTACAAGTTTCAAATGAAGATGCAATTGCAGCTTCTAGAAATTTAGCTAGCAGCGAAGGTCTATTAGTTGGTATTAGTGCTGGTGCGAATGCATTCATTGCAGAGCAAGTTGCAGCAAGACCAGAAAACAAAGGTAAAACAATCGTTACTATTCTTTGTGACACAGGTGAAAGATACCTAAGTGTTGGACTATATGACGAAGAGTAAAACTCTCGTCATATATAAATAAATCTACGGGGCAAAAATGGCAGAAAAAGCATATAGATCAGTTGTAAAATCTGTCTCTTGGCGTGCAGTTGGAACTCTTGATACAATCATCATCTCTTATTTTATTACTGGTGACTTAACTATGGCAGCTTCAATTGGTTCAATTGAACTTGTTACGAAAATGGTGTTGTATTATTTTCATGAAAGAGCGTGGAATAAAATTCCCTTTGGAAAAACTAAAGAACCTGATTATCAAATTTAAAAAAGGCAATTATGGATATCAATAATTTAAACCAAAAATTTCAAAACTCAAATGCACAAGAGATAATAGAATACTTCATAAAGGAGTATGGGCAAGATGCTGCTTTATCAAGTAGCTTAGGTGCAGAAGACCAAGTCTTAACAGACATGATTCTAAAAGTAACTAAAGATGCAAATATCTTTACATTAGATACAGGAAGATTACATCCTGAAACCTATGATGTAATGGATGCAACAAACCTAAAATATGGTGTTAAGTTAAATGTTTTCTTTCCTTTAAATGAAAAAGTTGAAGAACTTTATCAAAAACAAGGTATTAATGGACATTTTGAAAGTATTGAAAATAGAAAGAACTGCTGCAATATTAGAAAAATGGAACCTCTTAAACGTGCATTAAAACCTTTAAAAGTTTGGATTACTGGTCTTAGAGCAGCACAAAGTGTTACAAGAACTGATATGCCAGTTGTTGAATATGACGAAAACTTTGAAGTAATCAAAGTTAATCCTCTTATCAACTGGAGTGAAGAGGATGTATGGGATTATATTAAACAAAATAGTGTTCCATATAATAAACTTCATGACCAAGGCTATCCAAGTATTGGATGTGCACCCTGTACTAGGCCAGTTAAAGCTGGCGAAGATATTAGAGCTGGAAGATGGTGGTGGGAGAATCCTGAACATAAAGAGTGCGGATTACACGCAAAGTAGTTAAATATAGATGAATTCAAACTTTTAATTTGAGTGAATCTAAAACAAAGAATTAATGGGACGATATAAAATGAGTGAAATAAAGATAAGTAATGAAAGACTTACACATTTAAAACAATTAGAAGCAGAATCAATGCATATTATGAGAGAAGTAATAGCTGAATTTTCAAATCCAGCAATGCTTTATTCTGTAGGAAAAGACTCTTCTGTAATGCTACATATTTTACAAAAGGCTTTTTACCCTGCACCTCCACCACTTCCTTTAGTACATGTTGATACTAAATGGAAATTTAAAGAGATGATTGAGTTTAGAGATAGAAGAGCAAAAGAAGTTGGAATGGAATTAATCGTTTACTCTAATCCAAAAGGAATTGAGATGAACATTTCTCCTTTTGAACATGGTTCTGCTTTACATACAGATATCATGAAAACTCAAGGTCTAAAACAAATGCTAGATATGCAAAAGTTTGATGCAGTATTTGGTGGAGCAAGAAGAGATGAAGAGAAGTCAAGAGCTAAAGAGAGAATTTACTCATTTAGAGATGAAAACCATAGATGGGATCCAAAAAACCAAAGACCAGAGTTATGGAATATCTATAATGGAAGACACACAAAAGGTGAATCTATTAGAGTATTCCCATTATCAAACTGGACTGAGCTTGATATTTGGCAATATATCTATTTAGAAAATATTGATATTCCTGATTTATACTTCTCAAAAGAAAGAGAAGTAGTTGAATACATGGGTACAAAAATCATGGTAGATGATGAAAGAATGCCAGAAGATTTAAGAAAAACTGCTAAAAAAGAAAAAGTAAGATTTAGAACACTTGGATGTTATCCTCTAACAGGGGCAGTAAACTCTGAAGCAACAACTTTACCTGAAATTATTCAGGAAATGTTAGTTTGTACAACAAGTGAAAGACAAGGTAGATTAATTGATAGTGATGGTGACGCATCAATGGAGAAGAAAAAACAAGAGGGGTATTTTTAATGGCACACCAGTCAGATTTAATTGCTGAAAATATTGAACAATATTTAAAAGAGCATGAACACAAAGAGATATTAAGATTTATTACTTGTGGGTCTGTTGATGATGGAAAGTCAACTTTAATTGGAAGACTTCTTTATGATTCAAAAATGATTTTTGAAGATCAATTAGCAAGTATTGAAAAAGACTCTAAAAAAAGTGGTACAACAGGGGATAAAATTGACCTTGCACTTTTAGTTGATGGTCTTGCAAGTGAGAGAGAACAAGGTATTACTATTGATGTTGCTTATAGATTCTTCTCAACAGATAAAAGAAAGTTTATTATTGCAGACACACCAGGTCACGAGCAATATACAAGAAACATGGCTACAGGAGCTAGTACTGCAGACTTAGCGATTATTCTTATTGATGCAAGACAAGGTGTATTAACTCAAACTAAAAGGCACTCTTATATAGCTTCATTATTAGGAATTAAAAACCTAATTGTTGCTATTAATAAAATGGACTTAGTTGACTTTAGCTCTGATAGATTTGAAGAGATTAAAAAAGATTATGAAGAGATTATTCCAAATCTTCCTCATAATGAAGATATTAACTTTAACTATATTCCAATCTCTGCATTAGATGGAGATAATATTGTTTCAAACTCTCCTAAATGTTCTTGGTATGAAGGTCTTCCATTAATGGGATTACTTGATAGTGTAGAGATTCACCATGATGAAAATGATGATTTTAGATTACCAGTTCAATATGTTTCTAGACCACATCTAAATTTTAGAGGTTTTTCTGGAACTATTGCTAGTGGAACTATTAGTGTTGGTGATGAAATTACAGTTTTACCATCAAGAAAAACATCAATTGTTAAATCAATTGTTTCAAATGATATAAAAGATTTAAGACCAATTTCTAAAGATGAAACTGTTGAGACTATGGAAACTGCATATGCACCAATGGCTACGACAATTACATTAAAAGATGAGATTGATATTTCTAGAGGAGATATGATTGTAAAATCAAGCTCTATTCCTCAAGTTTCAAACAAACTAAATGTAATGGTAGTTTGGATGGATGAAAAACCAATGGAGTTAAACAATAGTTATATCATCAAAAGAGCAACTTCTGTTATAAATGGAACATTTAAAGCAGTTGAATTTAAAAAAGATATTAATAGCTTCAAAGAGATTTCTGCTAATAATTTAGAGTTAAATGATATTGCAAAATGTTCTTTATCTTTAGATAGACAAATTGCAGTTGATTCATATTATGAAAATAGACATACAGGAAGCTTTATTATCATTGATAGATATACAAACTCAACAGTTGGTGCAGGTATGATTGTAGATGCTGTAGAGAGTAAAGATAAAGAAGAAGCAAAAGAATATACAAAAGCTGAAATAGCTTTAAATCAATATATTAGAGACAATTTCCCGGAATGGGGATGCAAAGAAATTTTTTAGGGACGAAGAATATGGCAAAAGAAACTAAAGCACAAAGAGTAGAACGTATAAAGAAAGAAAAAGATGGTCTTGATGTACTTCAAGACATCTATCTTTATGCAGTAACAGGGGAAGAAGTAGATCCTGAAGATATTGATAGATTTAAATGGTACGGAATGTACACACAAAATAAAAATCTACAAGATGAAAATGATAATACATTATATTTCATGCTTAGAGTTAAACTTGAAGGTGGACAATTAACTTTACCTCAATTAAAAGTTGTATCTGAGATATCAGAAAAGTATGCAAGGGGAACTGCTGATTTTACAACAAGACAAGATTTACAGTTTCACTTTATCAAAGTAGTTGATTTACCAGAGATCTTTAGACTTCTAGATACAGTTGGATTATCATCTATTTTTGCAGCAGGAGATGTACCAAGAAATGTTGTATCATGTCCAATTAATGGTATTGACCATGAAGAAATAGCTGATGTAAGAGAAACAGTTGATAAACTAAATGAAGCTTTTAAAGGAAATAGACTATTCTCTAACCTTCCTAGAAAATATAAAGTTGGGGTAAATGGATGTTCTAAAAACTGTATGCACCATGAAATCCAAGATGTTAGTTTCAATGCAGTTAAACAAGAGAATGGAAGAGTTCAGTTTGCAGTAAGTGTTGGTGGAGGTTTAGCTTCAAATAAAAGAATTGCTAATCATATTGGATATGTAACTCCTTCTCAAGTTGTTCCTACTGCTAAAGCTATTACTAAAATCTATAGAGACCATGGATTAAGAGAAAAAAGAAATAAAGCTAGACTTGGACACTTAATTGAAGAATGGGGATTAGAAAAGTTTGTTGAACAGTTACAAGCTTCTTTAACATTTAAAATCAAAGAACCAAATGATATTGAATATACAAACTCAAGATTTAGAGAACATTTTGGTATTCATGAGAGTAAAGAAAAAGGTAAAAGCTATATTGGGTGTGCATTAAACTCTGGACACATTGGAGTTGATGGTTTAAATAATCTAATCAAACTTTTTGAGAAATATAAAGCTACTTTACTTAAATGTACAGTTACTCAAAATATTATCATCTTAGATGCAAATAGTGATACTGCTGAAGAGTTTGCACAAGAGTTAGAAAAAGTAGGTATTTATCCTTATCCTTCTAATTTTAGAGCAAGAGTTCAAGCTTGTACTGGAATTGACTTCTGTAAATTTGCAATTTCTGAAACAAAAGGTGTTGCAAAAAGATTAGTTGACCACTTAGAAAATAAATTCCCTGATTTTGGAGAAAGAGTTTCTATTTCTGTAAATGGTTGCCCTAACTCATGTGCTCATCCTCATATTGTTGATATTGGTTTTATGGGTACAAAAGTTAAAAAAGATGGTAAAACTGTTACAGGTTTTGAACTTCTTGTTGGTGGATTCCTTGAAGGTAATAAATCTCAATTTAATCAAAAAACAGGAATCAAATTTGCGGCTGAAGATGTAAATGAACATGTGGAAGAGCTTATAAATGAATATTTATCTTCTAATTATTCATCATTTCATGATTACATCATCACAAAAGCTAAATAATAGAAAAGATTAAATTCTTTTCTATTATTAATTAAACATATAATTTAAATAAGTTAAAATTATTTAATGAAAAAAAATATCTACAGACCATTTTTTGATAAAAATACAAATACTTTAGATTTTATTAGATACAACACTATAGGTAAGAACAAAAGCGACTATTTTGACTATACAGCTTCAGGTCTTGCATTTAGACAAATAGAGAATCGTATAAGAGATGTTCTTGAAACATATGCTAATACACACTCTAAAGAGTCTTTAAATGCAAATATTACAAACCAATACTATAATGAAGCAATAGAAAGCCTAAGCAGTAGTTTAGAACTAAATGAAGAGTTTGCTATTATTCCTAGTGGATGTGGGGCAACTTCTGCCATAAAAAAATTCCAAGAACTAATTGGAGTATATATTCCACCAGCAACATTAAAAAGATTTGGAATTTCTGTAGCAAAGAAAAAATTACCACTTATTATAGTTGGACCATATGAACATCACTCAAATGAAGTAAGTTATAGAGAAGCCCTTTGTGAAGTAAAAAGAATAAGACTTACTGATGAGGGATTGATTGATCTTAGACAACTTAAAGAGGTTTTACAAGAAAATCGTCATAGAGAAATCATAGGATGTTTTTGTATTGCTTCTAATGTTACAGGGATTATTACTCCTTATGAAGAAATTTCAAGACTATTAAGATTATATGGAGCTAAAGTTTGTTTTGATGCAGCTGCTAGTTCTTCATATATGAATATTCCTTGTGAATTATATGATGCTCTTGTAATGTCTCCCCATAAACTTCTTGGAGGACCTTCTAGTTGTGGAATTCTTGCTATTAGGAAATCTTTAGTTGATGAAACACTTGCTCCAACTTTTGCAGGTGGAGGAACTGTTGCTTATGTAAACTCAAAAGTGCAAGAGTATGAAAAAGATATTAGTGCAAGAGAAACAGCAGGAACACCTGGAATTTTACAACTTATTCGTGCAGCACTTGCATACAAATTAAGAAATGAAATAGGTTTTGAGTTTATAAAAGAGCAAAAAAAACAACTTCTTTCTCATCTTTTAAAGGGTTTAGAAAAAATAGAAGGTATTACTATTTATGGAAATAAAGAAGAAGAGAATATTGGAATTGTCTCTTTTAATATTGCAAATTTAAATCCATATAAAATATGTGAAAAACTATCTTCAAATAGTGGTATTCAAACAAGAGCAGGATGTTCTTGTGCAGGTCCATATGGACATGATTTATTAGGAAAAACTTCTAAAGAAGAGTTAGAAGAAAAGCCAGGTTGGCTTAGAATATCAGTTCATTATTCACAAACAAAAGAAGATATTGATAGACTAATAGAAGCAATAAAAGGTTCTATTTAAGACTCGTAGATAACTCTTCTAATATTATCTCTATCAATATTTCTATACTCATCATACAAACTTTGATATCTTAATTTATCACTAAAACTAATTGGTGTTCTTATTGATTTGTATTCTATTAACTTGTCATCTTTATAAACACCACTAATAGTTGCATGAACCCAGTAAAAACCTTTGTCTTTTCTAAGATTTTTTACTACACCTTCCCATTTTTGTTCAGTTTCTAAAGTTTTCCAAAGATTTCTAAAAACTCTTTTTGGCATATCTGGATGTCTTAAAATACTATGTGGTTGCCCTATTAGCTCATTTATATCATAGCCAGAAATACTTGCAAAAGTCTCATTAGCATAAGTGATATTACCTTTTAAGTCAGTTCTTGAAATAATTAGTTCATCCTCTGGGATTTGAGTTTCAATTAAAAATTCACTCTCTAAAAACTCTATCATAGTTTCTACCTTTTATCAAACTCTTGTGCAAAACCGGCAAGGTCTTTTTTCTTTAAATCACCTCTATAAATAATCTTATCTGCAGGTGTATCATCATTTAACATTTTTGGAACAACTTCTGCTTCATTTAACACATCCATATGCTCTTCTAGCTCATCTTCACTATAAGCCATTTGCATATCAGCACTTATAATATGAGGAATAGTTTCTATAACTTTAAGTTTTTCAAGCTCTTCTTGTACACCATTTCCTTCTATTGTAACAATAACTCTTCCTACCTCATCATGAAGATGATATTCGCAAACTTCACACTTTTTTAATGCTTCTACAACCTCATCTAAATACTCTGGTCTTGTTTGAACTACGATACTTGAAATATTCATTTTAATCTCCAAAAATTTATTGTTTGACTATCACTACTTGCAAAAATCTCTTTTTCTGAAATAAACAGAATCTGAGTTAAAGTAGCATCTTGTCCAATTAGTTTATATAAATACTTTTTACTGCTTGTATTAAACACTAAAATCTCATTTTCCTCATTAAATGCAATTGCACCATATTTAGCATTTTTGCTTAAGGCACAACTATAAAGAAGAAAATCAAAATTTAGTGCATATGAACTAAAACTATCATAGAAAACTGCTTTTCTATCTTTTCCTGCAGTTAATATTTTTCCTTTTTTAAAATCTAGTTGATAAACTCTATCTAAATTTAAAGCTTTTAATTCTTTTTTGACTACTAAATCACTTGTTTTTAAAACTCTTACTATACCACTTTCATCAGTTGTTGCTACTTCACTTCTATTCTCGTTTAAGGCAAAATGAGAAAATGAAGACTGACTAACTTGAGTTAAAACTGTGACCTTATTTTTTTTAATATCAAAAATACCAATTTGATTACTTAGTAATGCAAATACTATTCTTGTATCATTAACAAAAGAAGCCTTTTGAATAAAAAACTTTTTATCTATATCAATAAGTTTTTTTAGTTTTTCTTCTTCATATATCCAAAGGTTTCTATATCCTTTCATTCCCTGAGAGACGATAACTATTTTATTATCTAATAAATCAATAGAATAAACCTTTGCAGAAATTGTATCTCCCATAAAATCTTTTATTTTTGGAATTTCTATTGTCTTAATTATCTTTTTTTCTTTAGTATCAAAAACCTCTACAGTTCCATTATCAGTTCCTGCATATAACAATTTATCTTTATATACTATTTCTTGAACTGTTCCCGTTGCTTTTAAAGAGTAAGTAGGAGTTACTTCTTCTAATGCAAAAGATGATACTACTAAGATTAAAAAAGATAAAAAGACTTTAATCATCTAAATCCAAATCCTCTTTTATTTTTGCCATTTGTTGATGTAATTCGTAAAAGTGTTCATCAGTTACATCATCATCTTTTGACCATTGAACTTCTATATCAGAACCATAATCTTCACTCATAAGAGCTAACTGTTTTGAGAAGTCATCCATATCTTTACAGATAACTTGTCTTGTATCTTCAGTATCAGTTAATCTAATAACCCAAGTATCATTATCTGATTCTTCTACATTTGCTGTAAATATTGCTGGCATTTAAACTCCTTTAACTATTATTGCTTCACTAGGACATACATTTAAACAAAAACCACAGTTTGTACATTTATCTTCTAATATTGAAGGTCTAAACATACCTAAAAACTCTATTGCATCATCTAAACATGGATCTTTACATGAAAAACACATTGTATTATTCCAACTTAAACACTTCATAATATCAATCTCAACTTTTGCAGCTATTTTTTCATCTGAGTCTTCTAATAAGACTCCATATTCACATGCTTTGGCACATTCGCCACAATAAGTGCAACCGCCTTTTGAAAAATCTATATGAGGTGTTTTATCTTCACCTAATACTATTATATCTTCTTCACAAAGAGTAACACAAGGTGCATTACAACTTGGGCACTCTTTGAGAAAAAGACTCTTGTCTTCATTGTATGGTAATCTTATAACTTGCTCTTGCTCTTCTTTCTTTGTATTTGTAAAAGAAGAAGCAAGAGAGCTGAATAACTCTCTTCTTCTCATATTATTCCATTAATGTATCTAAACCTTCAGTTAGACTTGTTCCAGTCCATGAAGATTTTTTTGCTCCATCTTCTTTTGTGTAATCAGGAGTAAATGTATTTCCTACTAACTCCCCTTCACTTTGAGGAGCATGACATTGAGAACAGTTAAACCTTGAGTTTGATAACTGATGCATCTCATTTATAGTTACATATTCCATTTTCTCAGATGAAGTATTTTTAACAAGTTTTCCATTCTTAACAATATCACCATTTTTTGTTAATGAAGTATCTGGTCTAAAGTTAATCGTGTGAGATTTTGGATAAGGTAAAGCTCCAAAAGACTCTGCTACTCCTGGTGTATGACAAGAGATACATTGATTATTATTAACCGTAATTGGAAGCATTCCATCTACATCATGGGGAATCATTGGTGGAGCATCTTGAAATGCCCTTGCAATAGTTTTTGACGTACTTGGAGCCGCTTTACTATATTTTGTTTCATCAGGAATTACTTTATCTTCACTATATAGGTCAACTTTTCTAAGCCCTAAAGACTCTTCACTAATTGTAGGTTGAGCTGTACTACACCCTACAAAAATTAAAAAGGAAGAAGTTGCAAGACCAAGACTAATTTTTGTTATTAGTTTCATTTTATTTCTCCTTGTTTTTTTGCTCTATTAAATTTCTTATTGAGAAGTTTAGTGCATCATCATCACAAACTTCTATACATCTTGCACAATTTGTACACTCGCCTAAAAGAACTTGTTCACTTGATTTTCCAACCATAAAAAGTACTTGGTTTTCGGGACAAACCTCTTTGCATTTCATACATAAAGTACATTTGTTTTCATTATGTTCTACACGAACTAAACTATATTTGCCAACTATTGAATAGAAAGCTCCTAGAGGACAAACATGTCCACACCATCCATTTTTTAAAACAAAAAGATCAAAAAGAAAAATAATAAGTACCGCAGCCCAACCAAGACCCATACCAAATATTATTCCCCTGTGTAACATAGAGATTGGCGAAATAAACTCAAAAGCAGGAACTGCTAAAATAAAAGATATTACTAAACTAAGACCTAATACCCAATATCTAATTGTTCTACTTGCTGGTTGTCTTTTTTGAATTTGATTAAAACCTAGTCTTCTTCGTAAGAAGTTAGATAAATCAGTTACTATATTCATTGGACAAACCCATGAGCAAAATACTCTTCCACCAACTAAAGCATAGAAAATAAAAATAATCAATGCCCCTATAAATATATCAGAAGCAAGTACTGCACCTGAAAAAAACATCTGTAACACAGCATAAGGATCACTTAATGGGATCTTATCAAATAATAAAGAAGTACTTAAATTACCAGTTAAAATATTCCATCCCCAAATATTTGCTGCAATATATAGGAATAAAATTGATACTTGAACTACTCTTCTTTGGATTAAATATTTATTCTTAATCATCTAGTAATCCTTCCATATCATTTAATGAATCAACTGCTTTTCGTTCACTTATTTCTGTTTTAGTTGTTCCACTAGTACTATCTTCTAATCTTTTCTCATCTGTTTTGTCCCAACCTTTTATATAATAATTCCCAGCTTTTCCTAAAGCAACTTCTCTAGGAAGAACAAAAATAGAAGCTTTTTCAGTTACACAAGCTTTTTCACAAAGACCACATCCAGTACAATAATCACTATTTACAACAGGTTTCATAAAAGCATGTTTTCCTGTTCTTTCATTTTTAGTGTACTCAATAGTAATTGCTTCTCCTAAAATAGGACAGGCTCTATAACAGGCATCACACTGTATTCCCCAAAAGGCAATACAGTTTTTAGAGTCAACAACTGCAACTCCCATATCTGCCATATTTATATCTAGCTTATTATTTTTACTAACCTTGGTTATATCTAAGGCATCAGTTGGACAAACTGGAACACATGGTATATCTGGACACATATAACATGGTATATCTCTTGGAGTAAAATATGGTGTGCCTAAAGGCTTATTATCACCTGGTTTTGCTAACTTCAATGTATCATAAGGACAGGCTTCAACACACATACCACATTTGATACATGTTTTTAAAAAGTCCTCCTCATCTAATGCAGCAGGAGGTCTTAATGTAAGTTCAGACGCTGTCACCTCATCTACATAAGCACTCCAAGTTAAGGCACCTAAAGTTGCTAGTCCAAAGGCTCTTGCTATATTTAGAAAGAATCTTCTTCTATCGCTTACAACTTCTTTTTTCATTTTTTACTCTTTTTGTTTCTTTTGTTTTATACTTTATATACTTTTACTGCACATTTTTTAAAGTCTGTTTGTTTTGATTGCGGACAAGTATAGTCTGCACAAACTTTATTAATAAATACTTTTTCATCAAACCAAGGAACATAAACAAGTCCTTTTGAAGGTCTATTTCTTCCTCTTGTTTCAACTCTTGCTTTAACTTTTCCTCTTCTAGATTCAACCCACGCTAATTCACCTTGTTTAATATCAAACTTCTTAGCATCTTCTGGGTGAACATATACTAATGCTTCAGGAACTGCTCTATATAACTCAGGAACTCTCATTGTCATAGTTCCACTATGCCAGTGTTCTAATACTCTACCTGTACTCATCCATAATGGATATGTTTCATCTGGAACTTCTGGTGGATCCATATATGGACGTGCAAAGATTTTTGCTTTGTTTTTTAAAGCTTTTTTAGTTTTATCTTTAATACCATTTAAGTCACCTTGAGGTAATGCTTTTGCTAATTTACCATAGAATGCAAAATCAGTGTGTCCTGTTTCTTTTCCATATTTTTTAGCATATGGGTCATATTTAGTATTAAATCTCCATTGAGTCTCTTTACCATCTACAACTGGCCATTTAAGACCTCTAACTTTGTGATAAGTATCAAAATCTGCTAAATCGTGTGCATGACCTCTACCAAACCAAGCATATTCTTCAAATAGATATTTTTGAATAAAGAATCCATAACCTTTGAAAACTTCCCCATCACTACCTTTTACATTTCTGCTATCACCTAGAGCTTCAGAATTATCAAAACCTTTTTGGATAGGATTTTCTAAATCAATTTTATATGACTTTGCATCTTTGTTTGCAAATAGGATTTCATACATTGTAGTATCTTCGTTATATCCCATTTTTTTAGCTTCAGAAATTACATTTGGAAGTTTTTTACCATTTCTTAGAGTATATTCACCCCAAAGATCTTTTACAGTAAATCTTTTTGAAAGTTCAACCCATTGCCATGTATCAGACATTGCATCACCTACAGGTAATACTTGTTGTCTCCAGTGTTGAGTTCTTCTCTCTGCATTTCCATAAGCACCCCATTTTTCATATATCATTGCAGATGGTAAAATAAGGTCAGAAACTTTTGCAGAAATACCTGGATATCCATCTGAAGTTACAATGAAGTTATCCATTTCACGTGCTGCTTTAATCCAGTGAGATGCACTTGCTGTATCTTGATATGGATTACATACATTTACCCATGCAAATTTAATAAGTCCATCTTCAATATCTCTATGGATTTTCATAATATGTTGATTTCCAACTGGATTTAATGTTCCATCTGGAATTTTCCATTTATTTTCAACTATTTTTCTATGTTTACCATTTTTTACCATCATATCTGCTGGTAATCTGTGACAGAATGTTCCTACTTCTCTTGCTGTACCACAAGCACTTGGTTGACCTGTCAGTGAGAATGCACCAGAACCTGGTTTAGCTTGTTTATTTAATAAGAAGTGAACATTATATGCTAAAGTATTTACCCAAGTACCTCTTGTATGTTGGTTCATACCCATAGTCCAGAATGATACTACTTTTCTATTTTTTTCAATATATAGATTTGCTAATTTTTGAAGTTTTTCTTTGAACTGTTCAATTGATTCATCAGGATTACCTTTTGAGATTTTTGCTACATAATCAATATCATATGGCTCTAAGAATTTTTTATACTCTTCAAAAGAGATTTCCCAGTGTTTTAAACCAGCTGGTTTATTAACCATTTTATCTCCAGCTTTATATCCATAAGGAGCAAGTGCAGGAGCTTCTGTTTCAGATACAATTTTTTCCATCTCTTTTGAGATAGTTTCCATCTCTTTAGCTGTATATTTACCTTCTTTTATAGCTTTTTCATCTGATCTTCTCATACCATAACCCATATTAACTGGGCTGGCTGCAAATACAATATGTTTTTTAACAAAATCCCAATCAATTGCTTCTGGATGATTATATACAATCTCTCTTGCAATATAATTCCAAATTGCTAAGTCTGTATTAGGAGTGAAAATAATTTCAATATCAGCTAAATCAGAAGTTCTATGTCTATAAGTAGATAAGTTTACTACTTGAACTTTATCAGGATTTGAAAGTTTTCTATCTGTTACCCTTGACCATAAAATTGGGTGCATTTCTGCCATATTTGAACCCCAACATACAACTGTATCAGTAAGTTCAATATCATCATAACAACCACTTGGCTCATCAATACCAAAAGTTTGATAAAAACCAACAACAGCAGATGCCATACAGTGTCTTGCATTTGGATCAATAGCGTTTGATCTAAATCCACCTTTCATCATCTTTTGAGCTGCATAACCTTCCATAATAGTGTATTGACCAGAAGCAAACACACCAACTCCCTCTGGACCACTTGCTTTTAAAGCTTTTTTGATATGAATTTCCATCTCATCAAAAGCTCTTTTCCATGAAATAGGGGCAAATTTACCATTTTTATCAAACTCACCCTTTGCATTCATTCTAAGTAATGGTTGCTTTAATCTATCCGCACCATACATAATTTTTGCATTAAAATAACCTTTAATACAGTTAAGTCCTCTGTTAACTGGTGCTGCTGGGTCTCCTTTAACTGCAACAATTTTTCCATTTTTTGTTGCAAGCATGATTCCACAACCTGTACCACAGAATCTACACGCTGCTTTATCCCATCGCCAACCTTTTTCAGCATTATTTGCTGATGCTTGAAGTTGTGAAGGGACATTCATTCCTACAGCTGCTGCTGCTGAAGCTGCTGCGGAACTTCTTAAGAAATCTCTCCTTGAAAGTGCCATACTCTCCTCCTTTGGATTTTGTTTTATTTCTAAACAAAACAATTCTAGCACTATGAAAACTATTGTTCATTGACTTGTGTCAATTTCTTTTGTATTTTTTTAATAGTTATATTAAATCTAAATTTTTATCTATTTTTAATATCTGTCACTTGCTTATTTATTAATTATTTAGTAAACTATTTGTTGTTAACTACTTAAACTATCGGCATTTAGAAAATTATCTTTATAATATTATTGTAATAAAGCTCTATTTTAGGGGTTTGTGAATTATTTTTATTGATTAATATCAATTTTATTATAAAAAATTTTCTATATACTAATAGTGTTGAAAATAATCAGGTGCAATAAATATGATAAATTCGAAAGAAATTTTTAAGAACATTAATCTTTTTTCTCATTTAGAAGATAATGAAATAGAAAAACTAATAGAAATATCCTCTATTTCTAAATATGATAAAAACTCTATTTTATATTATGAGACAGAAGATATGGATAAACTTTTATTCCTAATAGAAGGACAAATAAAAGTTTATAAAATAGATAAGTATGATAATGAAATTTTTTTATACTATATATATTCAAATAGTATGATATCAGAATTATCTAATTTAAATCAAGACAAAATTCAATGCTTTTCAAATGCAGAGTTTGTAGAAGATAGCTTAATATTGTCTATAGATTATGAGAAGTTTAAAGAGATGTTTTTATATGAAAATGAATTCATCTTAAAATTTATTGAAGAACTTATTTATAAAAACCAACAATTGCAATGTATTGTAAATAGAGAGTTGGTTTTTGATGCAACATCAAAGGTTGCATTTATGCTGATTAATGATTTAAAAATGTTTAACCAGTTAAAAAGAACAGAGGTTTCTCTTTTATTACATATACAGCCAGAAACTTTATCAAGAGTATTGAAAAGGCTTAGTAGAAGTGATATAATAACGATAGAAAAAGGGAAAATAATTATTAACAATGAAGAAGAGTTAAAAAGTATTTACTTAGGAATTTAAATGAAACAAGTTAGTGTAAGTCAAAAAATTAAAATTATTGGTGCACTATTAATCTTATCAATCTTCACAGTTATTGTTGTGACTATTTTTTTAAATCAAAAGAATATAAAAGATGCAACAATAGTTAATATTGCAGGTAAACAAAGAATGTTATCTCAAAGAATTACTAAAAATGTCTATTTTTTATATCAAAATAAACAAGACAATTTTACTGAAATTGATAATGCAATAGAACAGTTTAACTATGGTTTAGGTACCTTAATAAGTGGTGACAATCTTTTAGGTATTTCTGCTGCACCAACGCAAGAGCTAAAAGAGCAAATGACAAAAGTAGTGATTCTATGGACAAGTTTTGAAAAAAACGTAAGAGAATTTAAAGAAGCATTAATAAAAAATGATACACAAAAATTAAACTCAACTATAAAATTTATAAATAATAACAATAATAAATTATTAGAAGAAGTAGATGAAGTGGTTACTCTTTATGCTAAGTATATAGAAGAAAAAACTGCTTTTATTAGAAAATTCCAATATTCAGCATTTACTTTATTACTTTTACTTGCAGTTTATTCAATAATTCAATTAAGACAAATAGAATTAAATGCAAGGGAATTTATAGAAAAGTCTAAAAAAATATCTTCTGGAGATATTAATGAGTTAACTCCAATAAATATTAATACAGAAAAAGAGTTTGTTGAAGTAGCTGATAATATGAATAATTTTATTAGTAGAGTATCTTCTGCCATGAATTATTCACAAACTGCTTTAGAACAGTCTAAAAAAGCTTCTCAGAAGCTAGAGAGTTTAACAGAAGAGTTTGACGACTTAATTAATGAATTTGAAAATAAATCTGATGTCATAAAAGGTTTAGATAGAAGTGAAGATATTATGATTGAATCTACAGAAGATTTACTTAAAACAACAAAAAGATTACAATCTTTAAAAAGTCAATTAGATAGTCTTGTTAAAAAGCTTTAGTCTAATCTAAAGCTTTTTAAACTTAATAATAAATTTTGCACCTTTATACTTTTTCCCTTCATACTCAAACTCTTCATTCATAACATCAATTTGAGCTTTATGATGATTTACTAAAATATCATGGGATAAAGAAAGACCAATTCCTGTTCCTACACTTTGATGTTTTGTTGTAAAATATGGTTCAAATATTCTTGGAAGAATCTCTTTATTTATTCCTCCTGCGTTATCTTTTATTTCTACAGTTAAGCCACTTTGGGTTTTTTTTGTAGAGATTAAAACTATTCTATGCATATCATTAGCTAATCTTTCTTTTATAGCATCAACAGCATTATTTATAATATTTAAAAAAGATTGTACTAACTCATTTTTATAACCATATATTCTTAAATCTGCTTCAAAATCAGTTATAACTTCTATATGATTATTTTTTAAACTTGCTTCATTTAAAGAAAGTGTTTTATTTAGAATATAAACTATTGTTGCTTCTTCTCTTTGTTTATCATCTTTTATATAAGCTCTAAAATCATCTATAGTTTCTGATAAATATTTTGATTGACTAATAATTGAATCCATTGCTTTATTAAAAGTTTTATCATCTAATAAATCTAACTCTTTTTGAAGTTTTACACCACTAGCATTTGTAGTAATTACCGTCAAAGGTTGTCTCCATTGGTGTGCAATATTTCCAATCATTTCTCCCATTGAAACTAACTTTTCCTGAGATTGCATATTTTTAACTTTCGTTATATCTCTTGTTGTTAAGATTAGTCTCTTTTTATCACTCATTAAAGCTATATTTAGACTTGATAATAGTGTCTTACCACCTTTTACAATACATCTTTTTTCAAAGTTCTCTATATGTCCATTTTCAAAGACTTCTTCTAATGCCTTCTTTGTAGCTTCAATATCTTCTTCAAAGGTCAATTCTAAACAACTTTTTTTAAGAAGATCTTCTTTTTTGTAACCTGTCATATTTAAATAAGCATCATTGAAATTTAAAAAGTTTGTCTCTAAATCTACTATTGCAATAGCATCATTTGAGTTAGAAAATATTTTCTCGAACTCTTCTTTTTGTTGTTCAATTTTCTTTTCTGCTTTTTTTTGTGAAGTAATATCAGTATGAAAACCTATCATTCTTATTGGATTATTATTTTCATCAAATATTGTTTTAGCACGGTCTAGAATCCAAACCCAGTGACCATCTTTGTGTCTGATTCTATGAATGTTTTCATAATACTCTGTTATTCCATTTAGAGTATCTTCTATATCTTTTTGAACCTTTGATAAATCCTCTTTATGAATTTTTGATATTAAGGCTTCAAAATTATTCTCTAATTCATTATCTTTAAAGCCTAACATCTCTTTCCATGTTTTTGAAAATATGACTTCATTTGTCTTTATATTCCAATCCCATAAGCCATCTTTTGTGGTATCCATTGCTAATTCAAATCTTTCATTTGTTTCATGAAGTTTTTTGTTAGTCTCTTGAAGTTTTATTGTTAAATGTTTTTTCTGTTTTAACAAATATATTAAAACTACAACCCAAACTATTAGAAGACCCATACAGGCTAAAAATATATTTGTAATATTTTGTTTTGATTGTTCTATTTGAGCAGTTTGAATCTTTACTTGCTGTTCTAAACTTTTATTAAAATATTTTACTGCATATTTATCTTTGTATTTATTAACAATTGAAAAGAGTAGTTTTTGGTTATTATAAATTATTGGAAAAGAGTAAACTTCTACTTTCTCTATCTTTTCATTTGCAAGCTTATGTTTAAAAATAAAATAGTTTCTATTCTCTTCTTTTGCCTTTTGCATCTCTTCTTGTACTTGTTCTTTTGAAAAAGTATTTATGTCTTTTATATTTAATGATTTTAGTTGAGAAAGTTTCATTCCATAAAACTTTGCTGCAAACTCATTTGCTTGAACTATTTTTCCATTTTTGGGGTTTATTATAAGTATCGTCGTATTATTGTTATTTAAAAAAGAACCTAAACTTATGTGATCAGAAAAAAGGATGCTAATAAAAAGGAAATTAAATAATAATATCTTTTTCACAAGTTTTCCCTTCATTGAGTGTTTATAAATTATAGTTAATGAAAACTAAATATTTGTTTCTTTTTTAAGAAAATAAATTCAAATCATAAAATTTTGTAACACAAAAGTATTATTTTAGTTCCTTTAATTCCTAATTTTATTAATTATGTGTTAAAAAAACATTTGTATAATCCTGCCATGAGATTTATTATATTTGCAACAATGTTTATAAGTGTTATGGCACTTCTTAGTTTTTTAATATCAAGAAGATTTATCGCAAAACTTCACTTTTCTAAAAAAACAAAAAACTATCTAAATATATTTTTAATAATAAACCTTCTAGGGATAATAGCTTATATGCTTGTAAGATACAATCCAAGTGTTCCAAACTGGGCATACTTTCTTTTATCAATACCAATTGGTATTATCTTTCTTCTTTTTATAGCAACTATTTTCTACGAGATTTTTGCCCTTTTAATTAACAAATCAATTAAAGATGAAAAAAGAAGAGACTTTTTTAAAAAAAGTTTAGATGTAGGTGCAGTTGCTCTTGCTGGCGGGATAAATGCAAAAGCAATGTATAATGCAAAACATATAGAACTAGAAAAAGTTGAAGTTAAAATAAAAAATTTAAAACAAAAATATAAAATAGTTCAACTAAGTGATATTCACATTGGTGGGCTTGTAGACAAAAAATTTATTCATAATCTTGTATTAAAAGTTAATAGTTTAAATGCCGATATAATTGTTATTACAGGTGATTTAGTTGATACAAAAATGAAGTATGCGAAGGCTGCTTTAGATGAACTGAAAAATCTAAACTCAAAGTATGGAACATACTTTATTGTTGGTAACCATGAATATTTCCATGATGTTGCGGCAATTATAAAATATGTAAACTCTTTGGGAATAAAAACACTAGAAAATGAGAATGTTTATATTGGAGAAGAAGATAAAGGATTTTATTTAGCAGGTGTTTATGATATATTTGGAAATAATATTAATGCCTACATGCCTGATTTGAAAAAAGCATTGCAAGGAACAAAAGATTTTCCTAAAGTATTATTAGCACATCAGCCAAAATATATAAAAGAAATAGACCAAAAAGTTGATTTAATATTAAGCGGACATACCCATGGAGGGCAAATAGCACCTTTCAATCTTCTAGTAAGACTTCAACAACCTTATATAAAAGGCTTACATAAGCATAATGAAAACACACAAATATATGTTAACAAAGGGACTGGTTTCTGGGGTCCTCCAATGAGATTAGGTGCTAGTTCAGAGATTAGTGAAATAACAATTATTCCAGCTTAAAAAAGAGCTTTTAAAGCTCTTTCATCTTTAATTTCTATTTTTCCTTTTTTATTTTCTAAAATACCCTCTTTTTTAAGTTTAGCTAGTTTTCTTGATAAGGTTTCTTGCCTTATATTTAAAAGCTCTGCTATTTTTATTTGTTTTATTGCATTTATTTCAGCTTTATTATCATAAATAAACTTTGCTATTTTTGCATCTACATCTTCAATCATATTTGTACTAATAAATAGTTCTAAGGCTTTTATTTTTTTTGTTAATGATTTTATAAAAATCAATAAAAACTCATTTTTTTGTAAGAAGTACTCTTCAAACTTTTTATAATCTATAAATATAATTTTAGAATCCATTTCACATCTACAATTTGCAGGGTAAGGAATATTTTCATAGTTTGCAAGCTCTGCTATAAAAGAAGATGCTTTTATATTATGAATGGTTATCTCATTATCTTTAAAATCATGTCTATAAATTTTTACACATCCGCTAAGTAAAAGCAATAAATATTTTGATTCATCACCTTTATAGAAAACTAATTCATCCTTTGAAAACTTCTTTTCAAAACTAATACTTTCTAAAACCTCTAAATCTTTTTGGCTTAAGCCATCAAATAAATAAAACTCTTTTAACTTGCTCATTATCTTGATTCCAATCAATGCTTTATTTCTTATTTTATGCAAATATTTTGAAAATAAATTTAAAGAGGTATTTATGTTAATAAATAAAAATGATTTACCCCTAGTTGCCGAAGATTTTATGAATGACGTTCATTATGAAGATGTTGATATTATAAATGATTTATATGAGAAATTACTAAAATATATTGAAACAGAAACAAAAGAGAATAAAAATATTGTTATAGATGCTTTTCAAGACTGGTATGACCATACTGTTTCACACTTCAAAGGAGAAGAAGACAAAATGCTTGAGCTTAATTTTCCTCCTTATATGATGCACAAAAGCGAGCATGAAAAATGTTTAGAACAAATGAGACAGGTACTAGATTATTTTATTAAAAACAATGATAAAGAATTTTTAAAAAGTTATTTAGAAATAGATTTAGTTAACTGGCTAATAAATCATATTCAAACAATGGACACGGTAACAGCAATGTTTTTCAAAACTGGAATGAGTCCTTGTAGTGCACATTAAACAATATGACTATTGAAAAATTTGATTCTGAGATAAAAACATTAAAAAAGTTTTTTGAATATTATTGTCAAAATAAACATGAACATAATAGCTTACATACAAAAAGTGTTGTTTATAAAGAACATACTTTTGTATATGAATTTGATGTTTGCCAAGAGTGTATACAAGATATTAACTATAGTATAAATAAACTAGAAAATTGTGTACATGAAGAAAAACCAAGATGTAGAAATTGTCCATCACCTTGTTATGAAAAAAGTATGTGGAAAAAAGTTGCGAAAGTAATGAGATATGGAGGAATACATTTCAAATTTAACTCTATAAAAAACTCTTTTTTCTCATGACTTACCTTTACTTTTTAAATAACTAAATCCTTCTATTACTATTAAAGATATTATTACTGTAACAGTTAAGTTAAAAAACAAATCCAACGTAAAGAAATCAAACATAACAAATACCTTGATTGATTATTTTTACAAATTTTATCATAAGAGTGTCTCAAAACTGTCTCAATGAGATTTAATATTTATTATTTTTGACTAATTACTAGAAATATTATTAATTTTGTGTATTTTATATTAATATTTTATACAATTAGTGAAAATTAAGCTTTTTATAAACAAAGCTTTTAAAAATTTTAAGTAAAATAATTACTTATTAGTAATTTTATTATTATTCTTACTAATTGATTAGGAGCATGCATGAAAAATCTAACCATAAAGAACAAGCTACTTATAATAGTAATCTCAACTATTATAACTGTTTCGATTATTTTAGCTATTGAAGCTATATATTCGATTAACCACATAAGTAAGCAGAATATTGAAAAATATACAAAAGATGCTTACAAAAATAAAGAACTTAACTTAAAAAATTATGTTTCTTTAGCTATGAATACCCTTAAAGATGAATACGATAGTATGAAATCAGAAGGACTTAGTGAAGAAGAGGCAAAACAAAATGCCCTTAAGGCTATTGAAAAAATTAGATATGGAAAAGAAGGATACTTTTGGATTAATGACCTTGACTTAAATATGTTAATGCATCCAGTATCTAAATCATTAGTTGGAAGAAATGTATCTGACGTGAAAGACCCAGAGGGTAAATTCTTTTTTAAAGATATTAAGAAACTTGCAAAATCAAAAGGTACTGGTCTAATTACTTATGTATGGAATAAACCAGGATATGATAAACCACAACCTAAATATACTTATATTGAAGTATTTAAACCATGGGGATGGGTTATTGCTACTGGAAGTTACCTTGATGATGTAGAAAAAAGTGTAGCGCAAATGGAAGCTTCTTCACAAAGTGATACAAAAGATGCTATTTTATTTATTTCAATTGGTGTGATTATTCTTACTATAGTTATTTCATCTATTGTTATACTTATTGCAAATAAAATGATTGTTAAGCCACTTTCAAAACTAACAGGAACAGTAAAAGCTCTTACAAAGTTTTCAAGTGCGGATCAAAAAATTAATATTGATTCAAAAGATGAAATTGGTGATTTAGCAAGATACTTTAATGAATATCTAGAATCAATTAGAAGAGTTACTGCGCAAGATCAAAAGATTGTTGAAGAGAGTGAAAAAGCAATTGAAATGGTTAGAGCAGGTTTCTTTGCTTATAAAGTAGAAAGTAATACAGAAAATAGATCTACAAATGACTTAAAAAATACTATTAATATTTTAATTGACGAATTTAAAGAACATCTAGGTCAAGTTAACAATGCTTTAAATGAGTACTCAAAAGGAAACTTTGAATATGACTTTGAAGTTAAAAATGTAAGTGGTAACTTAGGTTCAGTTGTTAGAGGAACAAAATCTATTGGAGATAATGTATCAGAAATTTTAGCAACTATTATGACAAGTGGTGAAAAACTTGCAAACAATATTGAGATTCTAACTTCTTCTGCTACATCTTTATCAGATTCTGCAAATGCACAAGCTGCTTCATTAGAAGAGACTGCTGCTGCTGTTGAAGAGATTAACAGTAATATCCAAAATAGTACACAAAATATGGATAAAATGAAAGAACTTGATGATGTAGTTATGAACTCTGCTCAAAAAGGGCAACAATTAGCTCATCAAACTGCAACTTCAATGGATGAGATTAATACAGAAGTTGAATCTATTGCAGAAGCAATTACAGTTATTGATCAAATTGCATTCCAAACAAATATTTTATCACTAAATGCGGCTGTTGAAGCAGCAACGGCAGGGGAAGCTGGTAAAGGTTTTGCAGTAGTTGCAGGGGAAGTAAGAAATCTAGCTAGTAGATCAGCTGAAGCAGCTAAAGAGATTAAAAACTTAGTTGAAAAAGCAACTTCAAAAGCTAATAATGGTAAAAATATTGCAGATACAATGATTCAAGGTTATGATGAACTTCAAAATGCGATTGTTCAAACTAAAGAAATAATTGATAATGTGGCAAATGCTTCAAAAGAGCAAGGATTAGGGATTGCACAAATTAATGATGCAATTACTATCTTAGATAAAAACACTCAAGAAAATGCAAGTGATGCTACTAGTATTGCTTCATTAGCAAGTGAAGTTAAAAACTTATCAAACAACCTTATCTCTGTTGCTAGAAATGCTAAATTTAAAGACTCTGCTAGAAAACAAATAGCAGATATAAATTTAGTACATGAATTAAATAACTTAAAATTACAACATATTCTATTCAAAGAAAATAACTTTGCTAGAATTACAGAAAACACAAAAATTACTGTAGTTGATGAAACTCAATGTAATCTAGGAAAATGGATTATCAAAAGTGAACAAGAAGGTAAACCATTTACAAAAACTGCAAACTGGCAAGCACTTAAAGATGCACATAAAAGAGTTCATGGTGGAGTTCAATGCTTCTTAGATAAGAACTTAGAACATGCCTCAAATGATAAATTAATAGAAATTGGAAATAATGTTGAAACTGCAACAGCTGAAGTATTTAAAACACTTGATACTGTAAAAGTAGAAAACGCTAATTTATAAAAAGAAGGACTAAAATGAAAAAAATTGCAATTATTGATGATGAAACTTCAATCTTAGATATCTTAGAAAGATTTTTATCAAGAAAAAACCTTTTTGATATTCATACTTTTGAAAATCCACTTACTGCACTAGATTCAATCCAAAAGAATAATTATGACTTAATTCTTTGTGATATCATGATGCCTCAAATGAATGGTATTGAGCTTGTAAAAAAAATTAGAGAAATAAAACCAACTCAAAAGATAATTATGATTACTGCTTTTTCAACAGAAGATAAAATGATTGAGTGTGATGGTATAGGAGTTGATGACTATTTAACTAAACCATTTATCTCTATGAGAGATGTAGAAAATAAAGTACTAGATGCTATAAACTTATAAGAGGAAGAAATTCTTCCTCTTATTTAATTTCAATTGATTTTTTACTATTTTGTTCCTCTTTTTTAGGAATAATTACTTCTAAAACTCCATTGTCACTTCTTGCTTCAATGTTTTCAATATCTATATTTTCTGGAAGAGTAAAGCTTCTTGTAAACTTACCAAATGATGTTTCAACTTTATAATAATCTTCTTCTTTTATTTCATCTTTAGTTTTTCTTTCACCAGAGATAGTTAGTATATCTTTACTAATGTCAACTTTAATATCTTCTTTTTTTACCCCTGGTAAATCTACATCTATATGATAAGCACTTTCCCCTTCTCTTGTATTAACAATAGGAACAAAGCCATTTACTGACTCATTATTACTTGGGTAGTTATAAAAACTTCTTTCTAAATCTTTAAATTGTTTAAATGGATCAAATTTTGTTAGTAGCATTTTGACTCCTTTATTTAAATTCTTGATAATCTTCTTATCAAGTTAATGAAATTATATCAAATATTTTTAGCACTTGTCAAGAGCTAGTGCTAAAAATATTAGCAATTTGATATAATTAGTGCTAATTAGCTACTGCAATAAATGTTGTTAATATTGTTAATAAATATATTGTTAAAACTATTACATAATCTTTTTTATTAGTATTAATATTATTCATTTTTCTCCCTTTCAATAGGAGAAAAAGTCTCCTATTAATTTATATTGTTTTTATACGTTTGTTTCCTCATATCATCGGATGACATATATATTTTCCCTTTTTAGTTTTTTTAGACATAAAAAAAGGGGAAGAAGCAAAAAGCTTCTTCCCCTTTGAAATAGATTTTAAAGTTTTTTAATTTCTATTATTCGGCGAATTTAGCCTTTTTTGCTGCTCTTTTTCTAACTGTTGGATCAAGTTCTCTTTTTCTAACTCTTACACTTATAGGAGTTACTTCAACAAGTTCATCATCCTCGATCCACTCTAAAGCATTTTCTAAGGACATCACTCTTGGTGGAACTAGTTTGATTGCATCATCAGCACCCGAAGATCTAACGTTTGTTAATTGTTTCCCTTTAATTGGGTTAACGTCTAAGTCATTAGATTTTGCGTGTTCACCGATTACCATTCCATTATAAACCTTATCTTGAGGTTTAATATACATTACACCTCTTTCTTGTAAGTTAAAGATTGAATAACCTAATGCTTCACCATTTTCCATAGAAACTAGTGCTCCATATTTTCTAGACTCAACTGTTCCAGAATGTGGTCTAAACTCTAAGAATGAGTGGTTCATAACACCCTCACCTTTTGTATCAGTTAAAAACTCTGTTCTAATACCAATAAGACCTCTTGCAGGAATTTCAAATTCTAATCTTGTAAATCCAGCACCCATAGGTACCATATTTGTCATATTAGCTTTTCTTTTTCCAAGTTTTTCAATAATTGTTCCAGAATAATCATCTGGAGTATCAATTACTAGGTGCTCAAATGGCTCCATAGTTACACCATTTTCTTCTCTAGTAATAACTTCAGGTCTTCCAATAGAGAACTCAAAACCTTCTCTTCTCATATTCTCAGCTAAAATAGTAATTTGAAGTTCACCTCTTCCGTTAACTTTAAATTTACCCTCACCAATTTGCTCATAATTCATTGCAATATTAGTGTTCATTTCAGCTGCAAGTCTTTCATCAATTTTATTTGAAGTTACATACTTACCTTCTGTTCCTGCTAATGGAGAATCATTTACAGCAAAAGTTACAGAAAGAGTTGGCTCTTCAATGTGCATTGGATCTAGTGGCATTGGATTTGCAGGATCGCAAAGAGAGTCACCTACATCAATAGTTTCAAATCCAGCCACAGCACAGATATCACCTGCACCAGCAGTTTTTATTTCAATTCTTTCTAAACCTTTAAAACCAATAAGTTTAGTTACTCTACCTTTAAGTTTTTCACCATCTGCTTTACATAAAAGAACTGTTTCACCTTGAGAAATAGTTCCATTAAAGATTCTTGCAATACCAATTTTTCCAATGAAGTTATCATAATCAAGAGTAAATACTTGTAATTGTAAACCTTCTTCTTCACTTCCCTTTGGCTTTGGAACTTCTGTAAGAATAGTTTCAAATAATGGTTGTAAATCTTTCTTTTCATCTTCTAATGCATGCATTGCATAACCATCTCTTGCTGCTGCATAGATTACTGGGAATTCAAGTTGCTCTTCAGTTGCACCCATTTGGTCAAATAGGTCAAATACTTCATCAACAACTCTATCAGGTTCACCCGCTGGTTTATCGATTTTGTTTACTACAACAATTGGTCTATGTCCTAATTGAAGTGCTTTTTTAACAACGAATTTAGTTTGAGGCATAACCCCTTCTTGTGCATCTACAAGTAAAAGCACAGAGTCAACCATCTTTAAAACCCTCTCAACTTCTCCACCAAAATCGGCGTGTCCTGGAGTGTCAATAATATTGATTCTTACGCCTTCGTAATCAATAGCAGTATTTTTAGAAAGAATAGTAATTCCTCTTTCTTTTTCAATATCATTGCTATCCATAACTCTTTCATCAACCTCTTGGTGAGCTGCAAAAGTACCTGATTGCTTAAGTAACTCATCAACTAGTGTTGTTTTACCGTGGTCAACGTGTGCAATTACGGCAATATTTCTAATATCTCTCATTTACTCTCTTTATGATAAATTTTCGCGATTATACTAAAATTTTGCTTAAATTTATGATAACTTAAAAAATTAGTTATAAGTAAAAAACAAAAAACACTTTTTATACTCTAAACTATTATACTATTTTATAAAAATTTAGGAATAGAAATGAACTATCAAACAATACTTGAAGAGATTAAAGAAGAAATCAAACCCTATTTAAATAAAGGAACTGTTGCTGATTATATACCTGCTTTGGCAAATGTTGAAAAAGATGATTTTGCAATGAGTATTATTGAAATAGATGGAACAGAACATCATATTGGTACATATGAAAAACTTTTTTCAATACAAAGTATTTCTAAGGTTTTTACTTTCACTTTAGCTTTAGATATTTATGGAAAAGATTTATATAAAAGAGTAGGACATGAACCATCAGGAAATCCTTTTAATTCACTTATTCAACTTGAATACGAAAAAGGGATTCCTAGAAATCCTTTTATTAATGCAGGGGCAATTGTTACAACAGACTCTTTAGTTTCTAAATATAAAGAAGATACATTTTCAACTGTTTTGGAATTTATCAAAAAAGTTTCAAATGATCAAAATATAAGCTTTGATAAAGAGATTTACAAATCTGAACTTGAAAGTGGATATAGAAACCTCGCATTAATTAATATGATGAAAAGTTTTAATAATATTGAAAATAATACACAAGAAGTAATAGAGACTTATTTTAAACAATGCTCAATAATAATGAATACAAAACAACTAGCAAAAACTATGTTATACCTTGCTAACCATGGAGTTATTCCTAACACAAACTCTGAAATCATAACCCAAGCACAAGCAAAAAGAATAAATGCACTTATGTTAACATGTGGACATTATGATGCCTCTGGAGATTTTGCTTTTCACGTAGGACTTCCTGGTAAAAGTGGTGTTGGTGGAGGTATTGTTGCTGTTGTTCCTCAAAAAATGGCAATATGCGTTTATTGTCCTAAATTAAATAAACATGGAAACTCACTAGTAGGAACAAAAGCACTAGAACTATTTACTACAAAAACAAACCTTTCTATTTTTTAAATAAAATATGAATTTTTTTTCATATTAAATTCATAAACCTTTCATTAATTAACTGTAAATTTTCAGTATTAAATGAAAGGATTATGTTTGTTATTACTTGCAATTAAAGCCATAAAAGCAAATAGGCTAAAAACATCTCTTATTCTATTAAGTTTAGTTTTATCAATTTCTTCTATTTTTCTAATCACTTCTATTTCAAATGGAGTGATTTCTATGTACTCTTCTATGTTAAAAAGTGATGGAGACATAATTATTACTCAAAAAAATATCTCTGATACTTTTTTTTCAAATGTAGATATCAAACTAATTGAAAAAATAAAAACTTTAGATGAAGTTACAAAAGCTTCGGCTCTTATAGTAGGAGCTTCAATGCTTGAAGAACTTCCTATTGTTGCCATTTATGGCGTTACAAAAAATAGATTTAAAAACTACAAACTTACAAAAGGAACTTATCCTAAAAAAAATGAAGTTCTTTTAGGAAAATCTATTTATGAAAAGTTAGATGAAAAAAATGAAATAAAACTAGCAAATAAAATATTTAAAGTTTCAGGTGTTTTTGAAAGTTCTATTGGCTTTGAAAATGGAGGTGCTGTTTTAAATATAGATGATGCCAGTAAAATCTTCAATAAAAGTGCTTCTATGATTATGGTTAACTGCAAAATTGATACAGATATTGAAAAACTTGCACAAAAAATAGAACTGTTTGATAAAAACATCCAAGCAAAATCAACTAGCAGTTTTATTGATAATTACAACCAATTTAAAATAATCAAAACCTCATCAAATGTTATTTCTTTTATCTCTTTTTGTATGGGACTTTTAACTATTGCATCAATTTTAAGTATCACTATAAATCAAAGGAAAAGTGAGTTTGGTATAAAAAGAGCTATTGGTATTTCAATGAAAAAAATCATTTTTCAAATAGTTAATGAAGCTATTATTCTAGGAGTTTTAGGTTTCTTTATGGCTTTAATACTTTCAAATCTTGCACTATTTCTTATAAAAAACAACTCATTTTTACAAGGATATGTTAATGGTGAGATTTCATTAGATATTACTATTTTTATCTTCTTTACAACTCTTACAATCTCTATTTTAGGTTCTATTTTTCCTGCTTTAAATGCTTCAAAAACAGACCCAATTGTTTTAATCCAAGGAGATAAAATATGATTACTCTAAAAAATGTATGCAAAAAGTATGATAGAGATTTTGCATTGAAAAATGTAAATCTAAATATACAAAAAGGCTCTTTTGTAGCTATTACAGGAGAAAGTGGTAGTGGTAAAACCACTTTACTTTCTATTTTATCAACTCTTCTTAAACCAAACTCTGGAGAGATTGTTTTTGAAGATACAAAATATAAAGAGATTAAAAATATTGATAAATTTAGACAAGAGAATATTGGTTTTGTTTTTCAATTTCACTATTTAATAAACTATCTAAATGTAAAAGAGAATATTCTTCTTGCAAAGGAAAAAGCTAGTGATAAAGAGATAGATGAGCTTCTTACTATCTTAGAAATCCAAAAACTAAAAAACTATTATCCAAATGAGATTTCAGGAGGTCAAAGGCAAAGAGTTGCTATTGCAAGGGCTTTAATAAACCGTCCTAAAGTGATTTTTGCCGATGAACCAACTGGAAACTTAGACTCAAAAAACTCTTTAAATGTTTTTAATCTTTTTAAAACACTTGCAAATAATGGTGTAACCGTAGTTGTAGCAACTCACGATAAAGAGTTAGCAAAACTTGCAGATCTTACACTGGAGGTAAAAGATGGACAACTTTAATATTTTTATTGAAAAACAGTTTAGAATCTCTTTACTATTTTTCTTTCTTGGACTATTTTTTGGTATTTTATACTCTATAAATTTACTTGGTGTTTTTATTGATTCAACAACATTAAATCCAGTAAATATAAGAAGCTTACATATTTCACTTATGCTTTATGGTTTTATTCCACTTATGCTTTCATACTTGCCTTTTTTACTTATAAATAAAGAAGTGGGCTCTTGTAAAGATGGGCTTTTTTATTTAAATCTATATACTATCTTTTGGTATATCTTTTTAATCTTTATGATTTCTTCACTACTTTTTGGGAACACAAGAGGTCTAGCTTTTTATGATTTTCCATATGAATTAAACTTTATTCTAAGTCTTGCTGGAGTTTTTTATATCATTGCTTTATATAAATTCATCAAGCAGTACGGAGTAAAACCTTTATGGGTTAAAGTTTCTTTATACATAGTAATGACTGCTCCTTTTGCACTTTTAGTTCTTATGAATCCTACAATTGGTCAAGTTGAAAAAACAGTTACTGGACCACATGGAGACAATACACTTGGAATGAGCTTTGCTTTAATTCCTATTTATTTTTTAATCATCAAACTTCTAAGTAAAAATGAGTTTAAAGCTAGATGGAATATTCTTTGGATAACTCCACTGTTTTTTTATATTATCTCAGTTTTTTATAGAAGTTTTATAGGGGAGTTAACTTATAACCAAGAGTGGTTTTTTCAATATCTTACTTTACTTTATGTACCACTTTTATATAGATGGTATCAAGATGCAAAAATTGAAAGGTTTGCAAAACTAGCACTTCTTATTTCTATTGCTTCTTTTCTTTTTGTAGATATTGAAGGAAATATTCTATTTATTCCAGAAATTAGATGGTTATTTCATAGAAATGATTTAATTGTAGCCCATGCCCATGTTGCTATGGGAATTTCTATTTTCTTTATGGTTATCTCTATGTTTGTTTCTCATATCAAAGAGCTTCAAACACTAAAATTTTATAGTTTTTATCTTTTTGGTCTTATAGGAATTTTCACTGTTTTATCACTAAGTGGCTTTGTTCAAGCAGGAGTTTTAAAAGCCTCTATTCATAATTTTTGGATTGCAAGAACTATCTTTGGAAGTTTCGCTTTCCTTTCAGTTTTAGCCTTTGTAAATAGGAAATTCAAACTTACAAACTTACAAAAGTATAACCTTTTTGGCTTTTTAAGTGATGGTTTAGGAGGAGTGTTTTTAATCCTTCTTGCTAGTTTTATCTATCCAAGTCTAAATTTTAGTTTTGAAGGAAAATATGAATATATCGTTTTTGTTTTTGTAAGTATGACTGGACTTATTCACTTCTTAGCTTTAAAGTATAAAGAGTATGAATCAATTCTTACAAAACTAACTGTTTTTATTCGTGTTTTTATTAGTTCCCTATTTTTCTCACTTTATACAGCAGGAACATTAGAAATTGTTGCACTATTTATATCAGCCTTTGATATTTCTATGGTGGTTTTTTATTTACTTTATTTTTATAAAAAGGAGCAGTTATGCAAAAATTAGCCCTAGTATTTTTTATTGCTTTTGAGTTATGTTATTACTTACTTATAGCACAAACAGGTATTGTTGAACATTTAGCTTCAAATATCTTTGTAATAGCACCACTTCCTATTGGAGGTGTTATTGGTTCAATATTAAGTTTTTATATTAAAACATCAAATAAAAATAAGATATTTTCATTTTTACTTATTCAATTAATAGTTAGCTTTTTTTATCCAAATTTAAACGCCATACTTCTATTTATCCTTGGAATAAGTGTTGGAGCATTAGCACCATTATTAATAAATGAACTAAAAAAAGCTTCAAATATACAATTAGGTTTTGCCCTTGCAATTTCATATGCTTTGGGAACTTTTCTTTTCACATATGATGCTTCAAAAAGAGGTTCAATTGCAATTATTTTTACTCTAATTGCCCTACTTTCATCACTTTTTTTAAATCTAAAAGAGAATAAGGATTTAACTTCTAATAACTATTCATACTCACTATTTGTGATGGTTTTATGGATTTTCCTTGATTCAACTTTGTTTGAAACACTTTCTAGAGATTTAAGTACTTCTATTTGGAGAGATGGTTTTACTTTAGAGATAATTGTTTTTCATCTAATAGGAGTTGTAAGCGCTTTTTATATAAAAATAGAAAAAACTCAAAAAGAGCTTTTAATTTTAACTCTTTTTGCTCTTTCTTATCTTCTTTATTTTTTACATGAAGCATTTATTTTATCACTTATTTACCCTTTTGTAATCTCTTTTTACAATGTAGTGATACTTCAAACTATCGTAAAAAAAGATTTAAAAACACTAGGTATTTATATGGTATTTATAGGTTGGGCTGCATCTGGTGCTGGATTATTTGTAGCTTTAGAAAACTTAACGTATTTTGTTCCAGTTATATTCTTAGTATGTATAATCAAAATCTTAGCAACACAACAATCACAAAAAAAGGAGTTACCATGGCTAAATTAATATTTATTTTACTATTTAGTGGGCTTTTATGCGTAGTAAATGCGCAAGATTTGAAATTCGTAGATGGAAAAATAAAAGCCCATACTGAGGTTTTTGGAGATAGTAGTATTAATCCATATACTAAAGATATTTATTCACATTTATCCATTGATAATAGTATTGATTCCCTAAAAGGAACTATCTCTTTAAGTACTTTTTCACTTCATAGTGACAATGAAAAAAGAGATTTACATATGTATGAAACTTTACACTCTAAAGAGTTTCCTCATATCTCTTTTAGAATTGCTTCTATAAAGAAAATTGATGATGTTTTTCTAATAAAAGGATTTCTTTTCTTAAATGGTTTGGAAAAAGAAGTTAGTTCAATAGCAAAAATAGAAGATAAAAATGAGCATTTAGTTTTAGACGGAAACTTCTCTATTAAATTAACATCATTTAATCTTAAACCACCAACAATGTTTTTTCTAACGGTTAGAGATCAAATAGATATCTCTTATCATCTAGATTATATAAAAGGATAGATTTATGAAAAAAATTATTCTACTTCTTTCTTTGGTACTTTGTGCTTTTTCACAAGAACTACTTGTAAATGAAAAAATTTCTAACTTCTCTTTGCCTAATCAGTTTGATGAGAAAAAGACAATTGATGAAAATGTGCAAACAATCATTGTCTCTTTTGAAAAAGGAACAGGAAAAGAGGTAAATGAATTTTTAGAGCAAAAAAATCCAGATTTTTTAAAAGAACACCATGCTGTTTTTATAGCAAATATTTCAGGAATGCCTATGTTTATAACAAAAATGTTCGCTTTGCCTAAGATGAAAAACTATAAACATGAAATTCTTTTAATCTATGATGAAAAAGATGATAGATTTAAAGCAAAAGATGGAATGTCAACTTTATATGAACTTGAAAATGGAGTTATAAAAAGTATAAAGTTTATTTCAAAAGATGATTTAGAAAAAGTTTTTCTATGAAACCAACAAAGTTAGAAATAAAAAATCTTAAAGTAAAAGCTAAGAATTTGCAGGGTTTGCAAATTCTTCACTTAAGTGACTTACATATAAACAAAAAAACAAAAATAGAAGATATTAAAAAATTAGTAAGCTTTTGCAATGACATAGAATATGACTTTTTAGCTCTTACAGGAGATATTATTGATTGTAAAGCAGACAAAATAATACCTCAGCTTGAAGCTTTAAATCTTTTGAAAAAGGTATTTTATATAAGTGGTAACCATGATATATTTTATGGACTAAAGAGATTAAAAACTCTTTTAACAAACTTTACTTTTCTAGATAATAAAACCATTTTTATAAAATACCAAAACAAAGAGATTGCCCTTGCTGGAATAAGTGATAGATTCTCAAAATTTTTTAAAATACAAAGAGAAGAAAAAAAAGTCTTTGAATTTTTAAAAAACAATGAAGACTCAATCTTACTTGCCCATCAACCAAAAGATTACTCTTTAGCAGTAAATTCAAATACGAAACTTTTCTTATGTGGACATACCCATGGAGGTCAAGTTTTTCCCTTTCACTATTTTGTAAGGCTTTTCCAACCTTTTTTAGCAGGAATTTTTTATAAAAAAAACACTTGTGTTTATGTAAACAAAGGTTTAGGAACTTGGGGTATTGATTTTAGATATAAAGCAGATAGTGAAATAACTCTTTTAAAGTTATGTTAATAGAAATATGAACAAAAATTCATAAAGTGTTAAATCTTTATTAACTCATAATTTCTTATTCATTAATGCTTATTCTATAAAATTTTTTTTAATTTAACAAAGGAACTCAATGAAAAAAATCTCGCAATACAAGCTTATAATTTATATATCTTTACTATTTACAGTTTTCTACAATTTCTCATTTTTTAGGAATTTTTCTTTAGCATATAGTTTTACTGGCATTAACATACTTTATACAATAAGTATATTTTTCACTCTGTTTTTATTTATAAGTTTTGTATTATCTTTACTTAGTTCAAGATATTATATAAAACCCTTTTTGATTATTCTAATAATGGTTTCATCTTTTACCGCTTATTTTATGGATACATATAATGTAGTTATTGATAAAGAAATGATAAGAAATACTTTAGAGACAAATCTAAATGAAAGTCTTGATTTATTTAGTTCTCAATTAGTTTTATATGTGGTATTTTTAGGAATAATTCCAAGTTTTTTAGTTTATAAAACAAATATTGATTATGGTTCATTTAAGAAAGAGAGTTTTAGAAAAATAAAAACTCTAATATTAATTTTACTTCTTATTGTTATTACACTTTTTAGTACAAGTAAATTTTACACCTCTTTTTTTAGAGAACATAAAACACTTAAATATTATGCAAATCCTACATACTGGATGTTTGCCATAGTAAATTATACAAAGAAGACATATTTTACAGGTAAAATTATTGTTAAAAAAACAGGAGATGATGCACTTATTGATGAAACACCAGAACATAAAAAAGAATTAATTGTAATGGTAGTAGGGGAAGCAACTAGAGCAGATAGATTCTCTTTAAATGGATACAAAAGAGATACAAACCCACTTTTAGAAAAACAAGAAGTTTATAACTTCTCTAATATGTCATCATGTGGAACCTCTACTGCATACTCTGTCCCTTGTATGTTTTCTAAATTTACAAGAGATAACTATAGTCATAGTAAAGCCGTATCAAATGAAAATTTACTTGATGTTTTAAAACATACAAAAGATGTAAATATTTTATGGAGAGATAATAACTCAGATTCAAAAGGTGTTGCAGTAAGAGTAAAATATGAGGATTATAAATCTAAAGATTTAAATACTATTTGTGAAAATGGTGAATGTAGGGATGAAGGAATGCTAGTAGGTTTAGATAAAATTATCAAAGATAGTAAAAGTGAAGATATTTTTATTATATTACATCAAATGGGAAATCATGGACCAGCATACTATAAAAGATATCCTAAAAGATTTGAAAAATTCAAACCTGTTTGTAAAACAAATCAGTTAGAAAAATGTACAAAAGAAGAGATTACAAATGCTTATGATAATGCCATTTTACATACAGATTATTTTTTATCTAAAGTAATAGATTTTCTAAAACCTTATTCAAATAAATATGATACAGCTATGTTTTATATGAGTGATCATGGAGAAAGTCTTGGAGAAAATGGAATATATTTACATGGTATGCCTTATTTTATGGCTCCAACAGAACAAACACATGTTGCCTCACTTATGTGGTTTGGTAATAGTATGAAAAAACAATTGGATTTAAATAAATTAAATAAAATCAAAAATAATAGTTTTTCACAAGATAATCTATTTCATACAATTCTTGGATTATTTGAAGTACAAACAGATGTTTACAATAAAAACCTTGATATATTATCAACTATTAGAAAAGAGCAAAAATGAGAAATCAACCAAAATACAATTTTATTAAAAATACTTCATATGCAGTTAATGGATTAAAAGATTTAATAAAAAGTGAAAGTTCATTTAAAATTGAACTTCTCTTTTCTATTATTCTCTTACCTATTATAATTTTTATTGATCAAACACTTACAAATAAACTACTTTTATTTATAACTTTTAGTGGCGTTTTATTAGCAGAAATAATAAATAGTGCAATTGAAAGAACAGTTGATTTAGTTACATTAGAATTTCATCATATGGCAAAAAGAGCAAAAGATGTTGGAAGTGCTATTGTTTTTATAAGCATCACTATTTGTACAATCACTTGGTTAATCATTTTATTAAATTAAGATGATTATTTTCCAAATTTAACTAAAAGAATTAACCCAAATATTGTCAAAAGTATTCCAAAAAGACTAGTTATACTTGGAGCTAAGGCTGATAAGAAAATCATTTCTGCAATCAAGGCAAAAAACACTTCCCCTGATTGAGAGGCATCTACAATCACAAGTTTTGATGAACTATTGGCAATACTTCTTGCATATAAAAATAAAGAAGTTGCAATTACCCCTGATAATAAAGAAACCATTGCTACACTTATAAACTGACCACTTGAAGGAAGAGTAGGATTTGTTATAAAAAAAAGAACCACCCAAAAAGGAAAAGAACCTAAAGTTAATAAAAACACTTTTGCAAAGGCATTATTTAAGATGGTATTTGAAGAGTTATTCTCTTTTCTTCTTTTTTTCTCTTCCCAAATTAATTGATTTCCTAAAGGATAAGAAAAAGCTGCAATAACAACAGGTATAAAACCTAAAAGCAGTAAATCAAGGCTATCAATATTAAAATGCCCTAAATTAACAATTGTTACACCAATAAAAACTATTATAGTGAAAACCCAAGTTAGTTTTGATACTTTTTTCCCAAAAAAAGAAAGAATTATCAATGAGGCTATGATTGTCAATTGCCAAGTTGTAGCAACTACCCAACCAGGAGAAAAATCAGATGCATAACAAATCATTGAATAAAAAAATCCAAAGCCTATAGTTCCACTTATAGTATAAAACCAAAAACTATTTACATAATCTTTTAAAATCTTTTTTAAATAGGCAAAGTCTTTAAAAAATACAAAGCCCATTGCTAAAAATAAAACTGTATAAAAAAATCTAAGGCTTGCAGTCCAATACCAATGACCACCTTCTAAAGATATTGCTCTATTGATAACAAAAGTTGCACTAAAAAATAGCGCTGCTAGTAAACCAATAAGTAGAAGATAAAAAGAGCTTTGTTCATATTTTTGTATTATTTGTATAAATCTATTCAAGTGAAATCCTATTTAAAGATTATATCTCTTTCTTTTTATCCTAAAATAAAATAATCGTTCATTTTATATTCATATTTTTGTACTATAATTTAATTATGAAAATTTTAATTATAGAAGATGATGAAAAAATTATTAACTTTTTGAAAAAAGGTCTTGAAGAAGAATCTTATAGTGTTGATTACTCTTTGAATGGAGATGAGGGTATTTACTTAGCTAGTGTGAATACTTATGATTTAATACTTCTTGATATCATGCTTCCTATAAAAGATGGTATTGAAGTATGTAAAACATTAAGAAACAATTCTATTTACACGCCTATTATAATGCTTACAGCAAAAGACTCTATAGAAGACAAAATAAAAGGTTTAGATATTGGAGCAAATGATTATTTAGCTAAACCTTTTTCATTTAGTGAATTACTTGCTAGAATAAGAGTACAACTAAGGGCTACTAATCAAAATCAAACTACTCTAAAATTAGCTGATTTAGAATTAGATTTACTAACTAAAACAGCAAAAAGAGGTGAAGATATGATAAACCTTACAGCAAAAGAGTTCGCACTTTTAGAGTATCTAATAAAAAACCAAAACAAAGTTTTATCAGAAAGTGTTATTAGTTCTTCACTAAGTAATATGGATGATATGAACATGAGTAATATTGTAAATGTATATATCTATAGATTAAGAAATAAAATTGATAAACCATATGAAAAGAAACTTATCAAAACAATACGAGGCTTAGGGTTTAAAATAAGTGATGACTAATCTATCTATTAAAAGAAAACTTCTTATTTATAATATCTTTATTCAAGTATTAATCTTAATGCTTTTTTCATTTTCTATTTATAAAACCTTAGAAGTGTCATCAAAGGATAAGTTAGAAGCTACATTAAAAGTAATTTTACTTGATATTACAGATGATATTATAGAGCATAAAAAAGTGATTAATACAAGAGAATTTGATGAAGAAAAAGAGTATAAATTTGAACCTTTATATATAAGACTTTTAAAAGAAGAAGATAAGTACAAAGAGATTAAAAATAACAACTTTCCAAGTGATATAATAGTTAATAATAAATACTTAAAAACGCTTATTTTAAATCAAATCAAATTTGAGTATAAAAAGCACTATATAATTAGTAGATTAAAAATCCAAATGGATAAAAACTATTATGTTCTTGAAGTTGCCACAAACTTTTCTGCTATAAACTCTACACTAGAAAACCTAGTTTATATTTTGATGTTTATAGTTCCTATTATTCTAATTTTATCTATTATTGGTGGTTACTTCTTAATTTATAAATCTTTTTTACCTATAGAAAAACTACTTCAAAATTTAAAAAGTATTAATGCAAGTGATTTATCAAAAAGGTTAGAATCAAAAAATAAAAATGATGAAATAGATTTATTGTCTCAAGAAATAAATAACCTTTTGCAAAGACTTGAAATCTCTTTTGAAAAGATTTCACAGTTTAGTTCTGATGCTTCCCATGAATTAAAAACTCCCCTTACAATTATTAGGGGAGAAATAGAAATAGCTTTAAGAAAAGATAGAGAATCAAGTGAATATAAAAAAACCTTATCAAACTGTTTAGATGAGCTTATTACCATACAACAAACTATTGATGATTTACTATTTTTAGCTAAAAATGAACATGAAGTTTTAGAAAAAAAAGAGGAAGTTATATACTTAGATGAAGTTTCCCTTGAAGCTTACAAAGAGATGCAAGCTTTTGCAAAACTAAAAAATATCAACCTTGAATGTCAAATAAAAGAGCCTCTACAAATAAAAGGTCACCATAAACTTTTAAAAATAGCCATAAAAAATATTTTAAAAAATGCCATTACTTTTAGCCACAAAAACTCAACGGTGATTATTTCAAACTATCAAGATGAAGATAATCAAGTTATTTGTATAGAAGATAAAGGCATTGGTATCTCAAAAAAAGACCAAGAAAAAATCTTCGATAAGTTTTATAGAACAGATAAAAGTAGAAATAAAGAGTCTGGTGGTACAGGACTTGGAATGTCAATTGTTGAAAAAATTATAAAGATTCATAAAGCACAGATAAAACTTCAAAGTGAAGAGAATCTTGGAACAAAAGTATATTTTATATTTAGAGGTTAAGAAATGAATATAAAAAAAGTTGTAAAAATAAGTTTTATATTGATTGTTTTATCTATAATCACTATATTTTCAATAAATAGTATAATTCTTGTAAAATTAAATGAAAACCAAAGTTCAAAAAAACAAATTTCAAATCTTGTTCTTACACAAGAAAATATGAATCTTCTTGTAGAGGATATTATTAATTCAAACAGCATTGAACAACTAAATGAAATCAAAAAAGAGTTTCATACAAATGAGATTGCCTTTGAAAAAATTCTTTCTGAAATTTTTATAGAAGATAAAGACGATACATTAGATTTTTTTATCCAAGATATTCATAAACATCCTATTATCTCAAAACATTTACAACTGCTTTCTAAATCAGAAAAGAAAATTGAAGAGAAGTTTGACATGATTTTTAATCTACAAAAAAGAAAAATAGAGTTAAATAAACTTTTTAAAATAAATTATCCAAATGAAAGTAAAATTAGAAAAAATATAGAAAAAGAAATTTTAAAAACTAAAAATGTTCAGTTTATTCAACAATTTTCAGACATAAAATATTATAGTAAAGAAGTTCTTTTTCAACACAAAAATAGTAAATACTTACATATTTGGTTAGAAAAAGCAAAGCTACTAAAACAAAACTATAATAATGAAAAGTTTGAAGAGTATATAAAAGTTTTTAATAAAGTTGCAAACTATATTCTAAAGCTGGAAGAAGTAAAAAGAAAAGAGATTGAAACACAATCAAAAATCGATAATATCATTAAGAGTAATAAGAAATTAAATACAACTATAGAAAATGAGATTGAAACTCTTTCATCAAATTTTATTAAATCTGCTTATTCTTTAATTATTTCATTACTTGTTTTTACTATTATTTTTATAATCTACTTAGCTTTTAAAGTAAATAAAAATGTTTCTCTTAGTTTTGATGAAATTGAAGAAAAAGTAGAAAATGGATTAAAAACTATTAAAAAGTTAAATAATGAAATAGAGAATACTCAAAAAGAAGTTGTCTTTACTATGGGCGCTATTGGAGAAAGTAGAAGTAAAGAAACAGGAAACCATGTAAAAAGAGTAGCTGAATATTCTAAACTATTAGCTTTATATTATGGTCTTTCAAAAGAAGAAGCTGAACTTTTAAAACAAGCAAGTCCCATGCATGATATAGGAAAGGTTGCTATTCCTGACTCTATTTTAAACAAACCTGGAAGATTTGATGATAAAGAAAGAGAAATTATGAATACCCATGCACAACTTGGTTATGAAATGTTAAAACACTCAAATAGACCTCTTTTAAAAGCTGCTGCTATTGTGTCTTTAGAACATCATGAAAAATGGGATGGAACTGGTTATCCAAAAGGATTAAAAGGTGAAGAGATTCATATTTATGGAAGAATCACTGCAATTGCTGATGTCTTTGATGCCTTAGGAAGTGATAGATGTTATAAAAAAGCTTGGGAAGATGAAAAGATATTCAAACTTTTTAAAGAAGAAAAAGCAAAACATTTTGACCCTAAATTAGTTGATATCTTTTTTGAAAAGCTAAATGAATTTTTAGAGATTAGAAATAAATTTAAAGATACGGAAGAATAAAATGAAATCATATATTTGGACACTCCCTACTAGAGTTTTTCACTGGCTATTTGCCTCTTTTATGTTAATTGTTTTTTTAACTGATGATGATAAACTTTTAAAATACCATGCTATTGTAGGTTATTCAATTTTAGTTCTTATATTTTTTAGACTTTTTTGGGGATACTTTGGACCAAAATACTCTAAATTTAAAGACTTCAATGCAAACAAAAAAAGTATCAAAGAGTTTATGAAAAATCTATTTAGCAAAAATCAAAACTACATAGGACATAACCCTTTAGCTTCACTTGTTATGCTTGGAATGTTTATTTTCTCATTACTAGCTATCTTTACAGGTATCGTTACTTATGGAGTTGAAGAACATAAAGGTATTTTGTCTTTTTTAAATAGCTCATTTTTCAAAAGCTTTGATGATATCCACGAATTTTTTGCAAATTTTATTATCTTTTTAGTTGTACTTCATTTAGCTGGCATTTTTATTGATAAAGTTTTACATGCAAAACATGAAACACTAAACTCAATTTTCACAGGATATAAAAAATTTGATACAAAAGAAGATATAAAATTAAATATTTTTCAAAAACTACTAGCCTTCTTGTTTTCTATAGCTTTAATTATATTTACTTTTTATAATCTCTTTTTTAATAGTATATTTATAAATTGAAAAGGTAAATTATTTTTTACCATTTTAATTTAAACTAAAGTTACATTTGCTAATATTACATTTCAGGTTTGTGGTACAAACTGACATCTTGACCTTATCTTTCAAGTGCTGTCTTACTTTTTTATGGTTATTAATAAACTATTTTAAAACCATACTTTTCAAAACTATTTTATCATTGTTAGGAGAATGCATGAACTTTTGGCAAAATTTCAAAAGAGATTTTTTAGTTAAATTTTGGGCTCCAATTCCTGCTGTTATTGCACTAGGAATTTTATCGGCTTATTATTTTGGACTTACAGGAACTTACTGGGCTGTTACAGGTGAGTTTACTAGATGGGGTGGACATGTTTTAGAAGCCTTTGGTGTAGATTTATCTACTTGGGGATATTACAAAATTATGAATATGGATGGTAATATTTTTACAAGAGTAGATGGTGTGATGATTATTGGTATGTTTGCAGGTTGTATTGCAGCAGCATTTTGGGGAAATAATGTAAAACTTAGAATGCCAGCAAGTAATATTAGAATTTTTCAAGCATTAATTGGTGGTATTATTGCAGGATTTGGTGCAAGACTTGGTATGGGTTGTAACCTTGCAAGTTTCTTTACTGGTATTCCTCAATTTACATTTCATGCTTGGATGTTTACTATTGCTATGATTTTAGGGGTTTATTTAGGAGCAAAGTTCTCTTTATTACCTTTTTTCCAATCTAAAATCAAGCTTCAAAAAGTATCTTGCACTAAACCTCTAAAAAAAGATGAGTCTAAAGTAAAAAGTCTATTTACTCTTGGTTCTTTTGCTTTTATTGCAATTATTATTTGGGCTTTATATTTAATTTTTGCACAAGGAAGTACAAAACTTGGTATGGCTATGTTATTTGGTAGTGCATTTGGTCTTGCAATTGCAAAAGCTCAAATTTGTTTTACATCTGCATTTAGAGATATCTTTACAACAGGAAGAAGTGAATTAGCAAAAGCAATTGTTATTGGTATGGCTGTTTCAACTATTGGTGTATTTTCTTATATTATGATTGGTCAACCTCCAAAAATTATGTGGGCTGGACCAAATGCTATAATTGGTGGTATTTTATTTGGTTTTGGTATTGTATTAGCAGGTGGTTGTGAATGTGGTTGGATGTATAGAGCAGTTGAAGGTCAAGTTCATTTCTGGGTTGTTGGTATTGGAAATGTAATTGGTGCAACTTTACTTGCATTTGTTTGGGATGATTTATCTTTAAGCTTAGCTACAAGCTGGCCAAAAATTAATCTACTTGAAGTATTTGGAAATTATGGTGGTCTATTCTTAAATTATGGATTACTAATTTTACTTTTTGCACTAATTTTAGTATTAGAAAAAAGATATTTAAATAAATCAAAAAATAGATAAGGATTTAAAATGAATGTTGAAGAAATTATTCCTGATTATAGACTAGATATGCAAGGAGAACCTTGCCCATATCCAGCAGTAAATGCTTTAGAAACAATGAAAGAGTTAAAAGAAGGAGAAATCCTCGAGATAATCAGTGATTGTCCTCAAAGTATTAATAATATCCCTGCTGATGCAAAGAATCATGGATACAAAGTATTAAATGTAGATAGTAGTGGTCCTACTATTCGATACATAATTCAAAAATAAATAATCAAGTTATTGATTTAAACTATTTTAAAAGAGCACATTGAGTATAATACCTCTTAAAAAAGAAGAAGTATGACTCCTTTAGAAATTGCTGACATAATTGGTATTATCTCATTTGCTCTAAGTGGCTTTTTAATTGCTGTTCACTATAAACTTGATATTTTAGGTGTATTTATATCTGCATTTCTAACTGCCCTTGGTGGAGGAATGATAAGAGATGTAATAGCAAATAAAACACCTTATGTTTTAAGTGATAACCTCCCTATTATTTTAGTTAGTTCGACTTTATTCTTATCATTTATTTTTAAACTTCATAAAACAACTGATCTTGAAGGGAAGACTTGGTTTATTATCTCAGATGCTATTGGTTTAGTATCTTTTGCTATTACAGGAGCACTAATTGGAATAAGAGCTGATTTTAACTTCTTAGGTGTTTTAATGCTTGCATTTTTAACAGCAGTTGGAGGTGGTACGATTAGAGATATTTTAATAAATAAGGTTCCATCTATTTTAGTTTCCGAATTTTATGGAACTGTTGCAATTATAGTTGGTCTAATAACTTATTTCTTACACTTAGGTGGTATTTCATCAATTGTTACTTTAACAATTACTTTTATTTTTGGAGTAACATTAAGACTTTTAGCATATTACAAGAAATGGAGTTTACCTAAACTATAAAGAGTTTACAACCTCATTTCTACCATGTTTTTTTGCAATATATAATAAATCATCTGCTCTTTTAAGTGTTGTTTCTACAGATTCATTAGTTTCTTTATTTAAAGTTGCAACACCAAAACTTGCAGTAACATCAATTTGATTTTCATCTACATTTATAACTGTATCTTCAATCTTTAATCTCATCTTTTCTGCTATTGTTGTTGCTTCTTCTAATTTAGCATTTATAAGTAAGATAATGAACTCTTCTCCACCAAATCTTGCTACTATATCACTTTTTCGAATACTATTTTTAAATATACTTGCAACTTTAATTAGAACTTCATCACCTACATTATGTCCATAAGTGTCATTAATCTTTTTAAATCTATCAATATCAACTGCAATAATACTTATATCTTGTTCATTTCTTTTAGCTAATTCTAATGCTTTTTCAGAGTATTCATTAAAATATCTTCTATTATAAACTTTTGTCAGATAATCTTTATTTGTTAAATCAATTAACTCTTTATTTGCAAGTTCAAGTTTTAAATTAATTTCCCGTAAAGCTGTCTTGTCATAAATATATAAACAAACTATCTTCTTTTCTAAATCATAAGGAACAATAGTTACATCTTGTTGCATAAACTCATAATGAGAATTAATTGAATTGATTCTTATTTTTATTAAATATTTATGTGGATCAACATTAAAATATGAAGGACTTTTTGTTACAAGAGCTGCTTTTACTTTTCTTTTTAGCTTTTTTTCATCAATATATGAAAACTCATAACAAATATTTTTATTTTCAACATCAGTATTTAAAATATTTGTTCTTATTTCTAACCATCTATTCCAAGCTAATATATTTAGGTTTTCATCTAAAATTATAATTCCATTATCTATTGTATTAAACACAGTATCATTAAATTTCATATTAAAACTCTTCTAATATTTTATTTAAAGCTTCTTTTAGAAAAATAGTAGCTTCATCTTTTGAAAGAATTAATAACTCCCCACTAATATTTTGTTCTTTAAAAATTATATCTGTTGAGATAATGATAATATGATCATATTCATTTATATAATTCCTATAAAATGATTCAGAGTTTTTTACTATTTCTATTTGAGGTGGAGAAAAAGAGATGCTAGTTTCTATAAGACCTGCTAGTTTACTTAAAGTAGTAGAGGTGATAATATTTGAAATTTCTAAAATCACATCTTTTAATTCATCATCATCTTTAATTTCTTCTTCATCTAAGTCAAACTCTAAAGCTAAGTTTTCAGTTGATTTTCTATCAATAACAAACATAGTCTCACCACAAAAAGTACCACTAATAAGTTGATTTGTAATGAAGTACTCTTTTTGAATATTTAGTTTACCTTTTAGATAATCTTTAAACTCTTTAGTTGTAACTGTTTTAATATTTGGGATAGATAAAGTTGCTTCTTTATTAATAATATCAGCAATAGCAGCAGTTGCTGAACCGTATGAAATATTCATTAATTCTTGTAAACAATCTTTTTCTTCTTCGTTAAATTGTGTATAATCAGGCATTTATTAATCCTAGTTTTTTTAACATTGATTCTAAATTATTTTGGTTGATTGGTTTTTTTATAAAACCTTTTGCTCCATTATTTTTAGACTTTTCCATTGAAGCTTCTTGGATATCTGCACTTACTATAATTATATTAGCACTAGCATCCTGCTCAATGATTTTTTGTGTAGCTTCAAATCCATCCATAACTGGCATAGTTAAATCCATCAAGCATAAATTTGGTTGATGTTCTTTATAAAGCTCTAAAGCTTCTTGTCCATTTCCTGCTTGAATTACTTCATCTTCTTCATTAATTAAATCTCTTAAAGACTTTATTGTCATTTTTCTCGCCATCTTTGAATCATCTACAACCAAATATTTCATATTTTCTCCAAAAAATAAAAAGATATATTACTTTACAATTATTATATTCATATTACTTTATAATAGTTTTAAGTGAGTTAATAATTGTAATAGTTTCTAATTTTTTTATCTCATTTTCTAAACTTTCTACTGTTTCATTCTCATCTAAAATATATTCACTTTGTAAAATATACTTACCTTCATCATAATTTTCATTTACAAAATGCACAGTACACCCAGATTTCTTTTCCCCTGCTTGAATAACCGCCTTATGTACATTTGTTCCATACATTCCTTTACCGCCAAATTTTGGTAAAAGTGCAGGATGAGAGTTTATAATTCTATTTTCAAATGTTTTTACTAAATTTTCTTCAATTTTCTTCATATAACCAGATAAAAATATATAATCAACTTTAAACTCTAGCATCATATCTGTTATTATTTTATCTAAATTCTCATCAGGATACTTTTTACTATTTATTATAAAATTTGGTATATTTTTTCTTTGAGCTTTTTGTAAAACTTGTGCATTTGAATTGTTTGATATTACAAGAACTACTTGTGCATTTAATTCATTGTTTTCACAAGCATTTTGAATGGTATCAAAACCACTACCATTATGAGAGGATAAAATTCCTATTCTTTTCATTAAATTTCCTAAAATTTTCTATACTGATTATAACTAAGCTTTTCTTTTATTAATTAAAAACACTCCAAGAAAAATTAATCCTGTTGCAAACAAATCTACTAATTTTAATTCTTCTCCTACAATAAAAAAACTAATTATTAAAGCTACTATTGGGGGAATATAAGTAATTGATGATGCTACTAATGCTCCAAATTTTTCAATTGAAAAATAATACATTATAAAAGCAATTCCTGTTCCAAAAATTCCCAAACCAAAAACCATTCCCATTGATGTATGTATATCTTGCCATACATTATTTATGCCATTAAAATCAACTAAAAAAATCATAATTATTAATGCAAAACTTAATTGATAAGTTGTTAATGCCGTTGAATTTATTTTCAACGGCATCAAAAATTTTTTTGCATAAATAAATGAAGCCCCAACACTTAAAGATCCAAGTATAATTGAGACAATACCTTCAAGGTTTAAATTTACTAAATCTTCATTAAAAATACCACTTATTAAAATTACTCCTAAAAAGCCTAAAAGCAGACCTATAAAAGCATTTTTTGTTATTTTCTCTTCTTTTAAAAAAAGTGCTGCTAATAAAAAAGAAAAAATAGGGATTGAAGCACTTAAAGCTCCAGCAACACCTGAAAGAAGTAAATATGATCCTTTTACAAAACCATAATAATAAACTACCGCTGCTAATAACGACATCACAAAAAAATGAATAGAATATTTTAAGTGCTTTAATTTTAAAGCTTTTTTATAAATTGCAAAAGCAAGTACTGGTATTAGACCAAACAAAATTCTATAAAAAGTTACTTGCATTGGATCAAGATAAGCTGCTGCCATTTTCATATAAATAAAGTTACTTCCCCAGATTGTACCTAGGAATAAAATAAAAAAAACAGAATATTTTTTCATGTTTTACTTTAATCTTTGAGAATGAGTTAAAGCAATTGCAATTGCATCTGTAATATCAAGTGGTTTAATCTCTTTTTTTATTCCAAGTAATCTTTTTACCATAAAAGCAACTTGTTCTTTTTGTGCTTTTCCATTACCTGTAACTGCTTGTTTTACTTGTAGGGGTGTATATTCTGCAAAGTGTCCAAACTCTTGTAAAACCTTTAAAGAGATTGCTCCTCTAAATTGAGCTAGTTTAATAACTGTTTTTGGATTAAAAGCATAAAACATATCTTCGATTGCAACTTCATTTAAATCGTACTTTCTAAAAATCATTTCAAGACCTTCACACATCTCTACAATCTGCTCTTGAAGTATTTTTGTTTTGATTTTTATAAGTCCTGCTTCAATAAGTTTTATATCTCTTCCTTTTTTTTCAATAATTGCATATCCACAATTTCTTGTTCCCGGATCTATTCCTAATATTTTCAAGTTTTTCACATTTCCTATAGTTTTAAGTATTCACATGGCAAATTGCCTTTATATTGGTACATTATATATAAATATTCACTTAAAAGAAAGGAATCTTTCACTTATTATTCAATTTTTTTTCACCTGTGAAAAACTTTTAATCTAATTTTAGTTATAATCTAAACAATTTATATATAAAGAGCGTTTTTTAATGACAAGCAAAGAGTTTTTATCGATAATTGAACAAGAAGCTAATCCTACAGATTTTAAAAAGTATTTAAAACAGCTTTCTTATAAAAAAATTTCTTCAGATGACAATATTGCCGTATTTGAAGTATCAAATAAATATATTGCTTCATGGATTAAAAGCAAATACAGTTCAATTATTCAACACTGTTTTGAAAAATATGATGGAACAAAACCAGATATTGAAATAAAAATTGCAGGTGAAAAAAAGAGTAAAAAAGAGATAATCTCTGAAAAAGCTAAAAATGAAACTGCAGAAAGTACTATCTTAAACCCATCATACACATTCGATTCTTTCGTAGTTGGAAGCTCAAACCAAATGGCATATAATGCTTCTTTAGCTGTTTCTGAAAAACCTGGAATTCAATATAATCCACTATTTATCTATGGTGGTACAGGACTTGGAAAAACTCACCTTTTACAAGCAATTGGTAATGATGCAATTGAAAAAGGTAAAACAGTAATTTACGTAACAATTGAACAGTTTATGAATGATTTTACATTCTCTATTAAAAATAAAAACATGGAACATTTTAGAGGTAAATATCGAAAATGCGATGTTTTACTAATAGATGATATTCAATTTTTATCTGGAAAAGAGCAAACTCAAGAAGAGTTTTTCCACACATTTAATGAACTTCATAATGCTAAAAAACAGATTGTTATGACTTCTGATAGACTACCTTCACAAATTGCAGGTTTAGTTGACAGATTAAAATCAAGATTCGAATGGGGATTAACAGCAGATATCCAAATTCCAGGGCTTGAAACAAAAATTGCAATTATAGAAAAGAAAAGTGAACTTAATGGAATTGCCTTAAGTAGAGAAATTATTAACTATATTGCAACAAACCTTGATAACTCAATTAGGGAAATCGAAGGAGTTCTTATTAGAATCAATGCAAGTGCTTCTTTACTTAATCAAGAGATTAATTTAGAACTTGCACAAAATCTATTAAAAGAGCAAATACAAGAAAAAAAGGATAATATCAAATTACCAGATATTATTTCACTTGTTGCAAATGAATTAAATATCAAACCAAGTGATATTAAATCTAAAAAAAGAACAGCAACTGTTGCAAATGCAAGAAGAGTTGTAATCTACCTAGCAAGGGAGCTTACACACAATTCTATGCCAGATATTGCTAAATTTTTAGGAATGAAAGATCACAGTTCAATTTCAAAAAATATTCAAAAAACAAATGAGTTAATTGAAACAGATGAAAACTTTAAATTAATTATTCAAAATTTAAAAAATAAAATCATAAATTAAGGAGTAGTAAAAAAAGTTTTAGAGCTAAGTGTGAAAAGATGTGAATTATTATCAAAATGTATTCACTCTATGAAAGTGCCATTTTCTAGAGTCAGCATTAATGTTTTCATCTTTTCACACTGTCTACTACTTCCACTACTTAATATAAATAAATAGGAGCTAATAAATGAAGTTCATAATTACGAAAAGTGTATTTGAGAATGTAATCTCATCAATGCAACCATTTTTAGAAAAAAAAGATGCAAGTTCAATTACTTCACATATCTATTTAGAAGTAAATGATACTAAATTAATATTAAAAGCTACAGACTATGAAATAGGATTAGAGTCTCAAATTGATTCAATAAGTGAATCAATATATGGTAAAGCTACAGTTAATGGATCTAATTTATTAGGTATTATTAAAAGATTAAAAGATGCAGATATAATAATTGAAACTGCTGATAATAATCTAATTATAAAACAAAATAAATCAACATTTAAACTTCCTATGTATGATGCTGATGAATATCCAAATCTAATATTAAATGATAATTTAAAAGATTTAAATATTTCTACAATCAATTTTATTAACTCTATTAGAAAAATTACTCCATCAATAGACAATAATAATCCTAAATTTGAATTAAATGGAGCATTAATAGATATTAAAAATTCTAGAATTAATTTTGTATCTACTGATACTAGAAGATTAGCTATTTCTTATTTAGAAAATATTTCAAATGGTGAAGGTCAGATAATTATTCCTAAAAAAGCAATTATTGAGATTCAAAAACTATTTTTAGATGATGCAAAAATTTCATATGATGAAAATAACTTAGTAGTAACAACATCTAATATGAAATTCTTTACTAAACTTATTAATGGAAAATTCCCAGACTATGAAAGAATTATTCCACAGAGTTTAAAACACAATTTATCTATTCCTAAAAATGTTTTAGTAGAATCAATCAAATTAGTTACATCATTATTTTCAAATATTAAAGTTACATTTAAACCAAACTCTATTGTATTTGAATCTTTAGATGAAGATACAGAATCAAAAACTCAAATCGATATTGAATTAAATATTGAGCAAGAATTCTATCTTGCAGTAAATGCAAAATATTTACTTGACTACTTAAGTCAAACAAATAATGAAAATGTAAAAATTGGATTTAATGAATCAAATTTACCATTTTATTTAGAAGATGAAAAATTCTATACAATTGTAATGCCAATCGTTTTAGAAAAATAATTTAAAGAAGGAAACCAATAATGAGTCAACAAGAGTATGGCGCTAGTAATATTAAAGTTTTAAAAGGCTTAGAGGCTGTTAGAAAAAGACCAGGTATGTATATTGGTGATACAAACATCAATGGACTTCACCATATGGTTTATGAAGTAGTTGATAACTCTATTGATGAAGCAATGGCTGGCTTCTGTAGAAACATCAAAGTTACTATGACTAAAGATCATTGGATTAGAGTTGAAGATGATGGTAGAGGTATTCCTACTGCAATTCATAAAGGTGAAGGAATTTCAGCTGCAACTGTTGTTTTAACAGTACTTCACGCAGGTGGTAAATTCGATAAAGATACATATAAAGTTTCTGGTGGTTTACACGGGGTTGGTGTATCTGTTGTAAATGCTTTATCTAAAGATCTAAAAATGACGATTTATAGAGAAGGTAAAATTCATTATCAAGAGTTTTCTTGTGGTATTCCAAAAGGACCTTTAGAAATTATTGGAGATAGTCCAAGAAAAACTGGTACAACAATTGAATTTTTAGCTGATGACTCTATTTTTGAAGTAAATACTTATGATTTTGCAACACTTTCTAAAAGATTTAGAGAAGTTGCTTATTTAAATCCATTTATTTCTATTACTTTAGAAGATGAAATTAAAAAAGTTAAAGAAGTTTACCATTTTGAAGGAGGTATCAGACAGTTTGTTAAAGATTTAAATAAAGAAACTCCTGTTTGTGATGCTGTATCTTTTTCTGAAAAAGTTGAAGATTTAGAAGTAGATATTGCCTTAATGTATAACACTACATATACAGAAAAAACAATCTCTTTTGTAAATAATATTAGAACAATTGATGGTGGTACTCATGAAGCTGGTTTTAAAGCTGGTCTTACAAGAGCAATTGTTAAATATGTAAATAATAATGCAAATGCAAGAGAAAAAGATACTAAAATTACTGGTGATGATGTAAGAGAAGGTTTAATCGCAATTGTTTCAGTAAAGGTTCCTGAACCACAATTTGAAGGTCAAACAAAAGGTAAATTAGGTTCTTCTTATGTAAAACCAATTTGTCAAAAACTTACAAATGAAAAACTAGATAAATACTTCGAAGAAAATCCAAATGAAGCTAAAGCTATCATGGAAAAAGCTTTAATGGCAGCACGTGGTAGAGAAGCAGCTAAAAAAGCTAGAGATTTAACTAGAAAAAAAGACGCTATGACAGTTGGAACACTTCCAGGAAAATTAGCTGAATGTCAAAGTAAAGATCCAGAAGTTAGAGAATTATATCTGGTGGAAGGGGATTCTGCTGGTGGTTCTGCTAAGCAAGGTAGAGATAGAGTTTATCAAGCAATTTTACCACTTAAAGGTAAAATTTTAAATGTTGAAAAATCAAGACTTGATAAAATTTTAAAATCTGATGAAATTAGAAACATGATTACTGCACTTGGTTGTGGTATCGGTGAAGATTTTGATGAAGAGAAAATTAGATATCACAAAGTTATTATTATGACAGATGCCGATGTTGATGGTTCTCACATTCAAACTCTATTATTAACATTCTTCTTTAGATTCTTAAGACCAATTGTTGATAAAGGATATTTATATATTGCTCAACCACCTTTATTTAGATATAAAAAAGGTAAACACGAAAGATATTTAAAAGATGATACTGCATTATCAAACTTCTTAATTGAAAATGGTGTAGAGAACTTTGATTTTGAAGGTTTAGGTAAAAAGGACCTTGAAGATCTATTTAAAACTGTATCTAGATATAGAGGAATGCTACTTCAATTAGAAAAAAGATACTCTTTAATTTCTGTATTAAAGCATTTAATCGAAAATTCAGAGTTAGTAAAATTAGATTATAATGCACTTTATGAGGTAGTTAAAAACTTCTTAGAAGATAAAGGTTACAACATACTTTCTAAGAATATTACAACAGAAAAAATCCAATTATTTGTTCAAACAAATGAAGGTTTAGAAGAGTTAGTAATTGATGATGAACTATTTGCATCTCCATATTTCTCAGAAGCTACATATATTTATAATAGATTAGTTGAAAGAGATATTTCTATGTTTAATGGAAGAGACTTAGTTGAAATCTTAGAAGAGATTGAAGGTCTTGCAAAAAAAGGTGCTTATATTCAAAGATATAAAGGTCTTGGTGAGATGAACCCAGAGCAATTATGGGAAACTACTATGACACCAGAAGATAGAAGACTTTTAAGAGTAACAATAGAAGATGCAGAAGTTGCTTCTGATACATTTACTTTATTTATGGGTGATGAAGTAGAACCTAGAAGAAACTATATTGAAGAACACGCAAAAGACGTAGAACACTTAGACGTATAAAAAGAGGGTTTTCACCCTCTTTTATTTCCCCTATTTATATTTTGTATTTGGAGTTTTAATGAGAAAAAAGAGCTTTTTATCATACGAAGCTAAACTTATCATTGCTATTGTAGCTATTTTGTTACTTGTATTTTTACCTATTCCTTTTTATGATAATTTTATTGAAATAAAAAGTAGTTTAGTTTTATATTATAAAGAAAATTTAGCTCAATATCCTATTTGGCTTCAAATATTACCTTTTGTTTTACCTGTTATTTTAATTATTGCTATAAAACTTATTAGAAAAAACAGATCAAAATATGTGGAAGATAATTTCTATAATATTAAATGGACTTGGGTTTGGCATAAAAATAATATAGCAAACTTACAATGCTTTTGTCCTACTTGTGGTGAAAGTTTATATTATGATGATACTACTTCTAAATTCACTTTACAAGTTAGTAAAATAGATTTTATTTGTGATAAGTGCCAGAAAGTTATGGGTTCAATTGCAAATGAAAACAATAAACTAAGCTCTTCGCAACTTGTAAAAAAAGAGATACAAAGATTAATATATAGAAAATTATCAGAAGATAAAAATCTTACAAAATGAAATAAAATCAATACTTAATAAAAAAAAACTCTATACTTATATAAATTTAAAAAAGGCATTAAATGAAAATTTGTGGTATAGAGTTAAAAGCTAATAATATTATTCTATCAGTTATTGAAAATAAACAGTTCCAAGATATAAAAACAAAAAAATTAACCCTTGAAGATGATGAAAAACAAGAAAATATAAGAAAATTTTGTAATGAATTTTTATTATTCTTGGAAGAAGAAAATATAGAAAAAATTGTTATCAAAAAAAGAGCAAAGAAAGGTAATTTTGCAGGTGGTGCAGTTACTTTTAAACTAGAAGGTTTAATTCAATTAAATCCCCTTTGTGAAGTTGAATTAATATCAGCTCAAGCAATCTCTTCTTTTGAAAAGAAAAATGAAATAGAATATCCAAGTTCATTAAAAAAATATCAAGAACAAGCATATTTATGTGCTTGTACTTATTTAAATAATCTATTTCAATAATTATATATATTATGATAGTATATTAATATCAAGTTTAAAGGCTTAGTATGGAAATATCAAATTATACATTTAATAATAATTTTCATAATAATCAATCAAATAAGAAAGAAGCTAACTCTGATATTTTAGATACTTCTTTTGAAAATGTTTTAGATGTTAATGAAGAATATGAAATGCCAGAAGAGTATAAAAAAGAATTAGATGAAAAAATGTCTAATAAAAAACTTTTAGATGGAGTAACTTATAATCCTTACACAGATAAATATACTTTAATTTTAGATGATTATGGGGTAGAAAAAAGAGATTTAGAACGTTATCATATAAGCATAAATGATAATGTAACAAAAATAGTAAGTGATAAACCAATTACTAAAGAGTATTTAGAAGAAAGATATCAAAAGATACAACATTTTTTTGATACTGAATATTATGACCTTAGAGATAAAGTAAATAAAGACAATAAAATCTTAGAAGAAATAGGAATAAATACTCCATCTTGGATTTCTCAAAGGGATAGTTGGGGAATAGTAAAGATTGATGGTGAATATTTAGAAATTGATGCAGATGAATTTAAAAAACATTATCAAATTTTTATAAACAAGCAAGCCTATGAAAATATACAAGAAGAACATGATTTAGGCACATATCATAAAGAATTAAATGGTAAAGAAGTTTCTTTTGAAAATGCAAAAGAGTTTGAATATTATGTAAATAATGATAACTGGAAAGGTGATCATATTAATTCTATGTATAGAAAAATATCATTAGCCGTGAATTTAGGTTTAATAGAAGAAGGAGATCAAAATCTCTTTTATAAGATGTACCAAACTGAAAAAGCATCTTATATATTTAAAGATATAGAAAATGAAATTTTTTCTCAAAGTATATTAAATAGTATTGGCTCAGATAATAGCACAGTATATGAAGTAATTTTTTATGAATATATTTTTGGTACAGAACCTGAATTTTTTCAAAATAAGTTAAATGAGTTTGTAAAAGAGTTAGAGAATAATCCTGAAAAATATCCAAGTTCTAATAGTGAATTTAAATTTGATGGAAATATTAATTTTGATAAAAATTCAAGTGAAGAGTACAAAAAATTTATAACTAATACATTAATTGATTTTATTCAAAAACAAAAAGAAGATTTTATAGATAAATACAATTATACCGATGAATCAGATGAAATACATTTTCTAATAGTAGCTTTTGATAAATTAATTGATAATATTAAAAATGAAAAAGAGAATATTTAAATCAAGAGAAAGGCTAGCATAGTTATTAAAATACTAGCCTTTAATTAAAGATTTTTATAATTTAATCTTTAAATAGTTGTACTATAGAACAAAAATCCTCTTCACCTTTTCCATCTTTTTTCATTTTTCCAAATAACTCTTTTGGAATAGCTGCTGAATATAAAGGTTGATTCATACTATAAGCTAAATCCTGTAAGGTATGTAAGTCTTTATAAATTGCATTATTTGAAAAGTGAGGAGAAAAGTCTTCTTCTAATAGTTTTTGAGTTTTTGCTTTTAAAACAAGTGATTGTCCACCACCTACTCCTAAGATTTCTAATAACTTATCCCTTGATATATCACAAGCGTCTCCTAAAGCAGTACATTCTGCAATTGTGGTCATAAATGACCCTAGGCATAGATTATTGATTAGTTTCATCTTAGAGGCCTTCCCTGGCTCTTTTAAATAGAATATTTCTTTACCAATTTTCTCTAATAATGCTTTGCATGATTCAAAAGTTTCTTTCTCACCAGATGTAACTATTGTAACTTGACCTTGTAAAGCAGGAGCTACACTACCAAAAATAGGAGATTCTAAATATTCTCCACCTTTTTCATCAATAACTTTATGGAAATTTAGTACTTGCTCAAAATGGTTTGTTGTCAAATCAATTATAGTCTTACCTTCTAAATCAGCTTCTAAAAGTCCCTCTTCCATATTAAAAATATTTTCTACTGCAGCTGATTCAAAAAGACACAAAATAACAATATCGCATTTTTGAATTAAATCTTTTGGTGATTTTGCTATTTTATATCCTAAATCTTCAACTTTTGCTCGAGTTCTATTATAAACAATAAGCTCTTCCTTCATGTCTGTTAGTCTTTTAGCAACAGCAGTTCCAAGATTTCCTAATCCTATAAATCCTATAGCCATGAAAACTCCTTTTTTAATGATTATAATAAAAAAAATTAAAAACTATCTATAATTATAAAGCTAGCTATAAATAAAAGAATTAAACCACAAATTTTTTCTATAAGGTTTGAATATTTTTCAAGAAATAGTTTACTTTTTTTACTTGTTACTAAATAGACTATAAAAATATCCCAAAGTAATACAGCTAAAAACATCCAAAGTGCATAAAAACTTTGTACAAATAAGGGAGTATCAGTATTTATAGAAATAGAAAACATTGTAAAATAAAAAATAGAATTTTTGGGATTTAAAATCGCAGAAAGGAATCCCATGGAAAAGTATTTGATTATATTTTTTTGTTTTTTACTTTTCTTTTCTTCTTTTTCAAAAAGCTCTCTCTTTTTTGTTTTTAAAAGCATAAAGGCAATATATATTAAGTATAAAGAACCTAGTAATTTTATAAGTAAAAATATATTTTCATTCTCTTTAATTAATGAAATACCTAAAAGTGCAAGTAATATATAAACTAAGTTTGCAAAAGCTATTCCAACTGAAGTTAAGATTCCAGATAGTTTTCCATATTTTGATGAATTTGATAGAATAATAAAAAAATCAACCCCAGGGCTTAAAAGTGCAACAAAATGTGCAAGAGCCAAAGTTATGAAACCACTTATATATGCTTCCATTTATCTCCTTTTTTTACAATTATAAAAAAAAGTAAAAAATGTGTCTTGTATAAAATTGAGTTAGATAAAGTTTTTTCTATATTGATTTGGAGTTGTAGCAACTATATTTAAGAAGTTTCTATGAAAATGACTTTGATCTGCAAAACCACATTCTAAAGCTGTATCTACTAAAGTCTCGCCTTTTTTTAAAAGTTCTTTGGAGTGATTAATTTTAATATTTATAAGATACTTATGGGGAGTCATATTTATATTTTGTTTAAATAGTCTAATTATGTAAAAAGGGTTTAGATTAAATTTTGTAGCTAACTCTTCTAAGGAGATATTTTCTTTAAAATGCTTTTTTAAATATTTACATATTTTTTCAAAGTTTTTATCTTCTAATTTTTCTTTTGTGTGAGGAATACTATTTTCAAATAATTTTGTAAAAAACTCTATTAATTCATTCTCTTTTTCTTGAACTGTAGCCTTTGAGAAAATAAACTCACAAAGAGTTTTGAATTCTTCATAAAAAGTATGGCTATTAATTAAAGCATTAGGATAGTTTTGAAAAGAATTTATTTTGTTAGAAATAGTTTTTTGTATTTCATAACACCAATTTTTATCTAAATAAAGCATGTAAAATTCGTGATTATCCTTTGATATAGCATTACAAGAGTGAATTTCTTCTGGATTTATTATTGCAATTAGATTTTCTTTAAAATTGTATTCTTTATTTCTATTTTTATAGATACTTTCACCTTTTATGTTTATACCCATAGAAAAACTATCATGAATATGCTCTTTATAGTGGTTACCTGTATTTGAATGTCTTAACTCTAAAAAAGGAAGTTTATTATCTATAAAAATATTTGTAAATTTGTCTTTTTTTTCTATCTTTTTGCCTTTTATTTAGTTGCTTATTTATATCTAAAAAATATTTAGAAAGAAATAGTCTGTTTTATATAATATTAATTTTTATTTTTTATTTTCTTTTAAAATTACCTTATTATAATTTTTATTATTACTATACAATATTTTAATGAATTCCTAAAAATTTAAAAAACTTTAAAAAAGTGACATAACTTAAAAAAACTTTAAAAATAAGAGTACTATAATTATTTATATTTTTTAAAAGGATTAGAAATGGGAGCACTTCAAAAACCAGTTGAAGAACAAATTGAGCTAGCAGTTAACTCTAATGATTTTAATATTTTATGGGAATTGCATAAATCTCCATACATGAATGTAAGAAGAGCAGTTGCTAGAAATAGTCACATTGACTCTAAAATTGCAGATAATTTAATAGCTGATCCTGTTTTAAATGTAAGTTATATGGCAAAAATGAGTTTAAAAGCAAGTACTGATAGAGAGTTTAAAACTACACTTACAAATTGTGTCACTTGCCAGAAATCTGAACTTGTAATTGATTGTTTAGAGTGTGAGCATAAACAAAGTAAAATGTTAAACTACTGATTTTTTTATTGTTAGATAAATTCCTAAAAGTATTAAAACAGTTGAAATTAGAAGTGTTGCAGTAATAGGTTCATTTAATAAAATTATACTTAAGAATATAGCCACAATAGGAACTATTAATTGTATTACACCTGCAGTTATTATTGAGATATTATTTAAAACTTTATACCAAATAACATAGCCTATTGCAGAGGTAATTGCTCCAGATAAAAAACTTAAAATAAGACCATCTATACTTATGTTTATATTAATTGGAAAAGTTATTAAATATATTAGTAAAAAAGGAATGGTTTTTAAGAAGTTTTCATTTGTATCTTTTAAAGCATTTTCTGATTTTTTACCTAAAATTGTATAAACTCCCCAACTTATTCCAGATAGTGTAATTAATATAAAACCTTCTATTGAAATGGTAAAGCCATCTCTTGGGTAGAATAAATATGCAAGTCCTAAAAGAGCAGTAAGTATTCCTAAGGCTTGTTTTAAATAGATTTTTTCTTTATTTATTATTGCATAAAAAGTTATTGTCAATTGAACAAAAGCAAAAAGAATTAACGTTCCAAGCCCTGCATCAAGTTTTATATATGCATAGGAAAAAGTAATAGCATATAAAAAAAGAAAAAAAGCACTTCCCCAGTTTTTATTTATACTTAGGCTTATGCTTCTTTCTTTTAATGAAACAATAAAAAAAAGTGTAAGTGAAGCAAAAACAAGTCTTAAAAAAGTAAAAGAATAAGCATCTGCATAATGATTTACAATGGCAAGTTTACATAAAATAGAGTTTGAGGCTAAAAAAACTAAGGCAATGATATTTAATAAAATTAAACTAGAATTTTTGCTTAAATCTTTATACATGACTAATACTTAAATGTTGGGTTATTCTTAAAAAATAGTTCAGTTGTATTATTTTCTTCACCTCTTTTTTTAAGTAAAGATTTTGTTATTCTAAAACCATGATTTAGTGCAGTTGCAATAGAACCACCAGTATTAAAAGCTACATCTCCTGCAACATACATACAAGAAACATTTGTTTCATTGTATTCATCATAAATAGGTTTACCTTCTTCATCCATTTCAATACCTGCTTTTTTCAAAAAATCAACAGGGGCAGTTCCTCCAATAGCATAAATCACTCTATCATAAATAGTGTGGTAACCATCATTGAAGTTTACTTTTACTCTACCATCATCATTCTCTATTGATTCAATATCAGTATTTAGTCTAAGTCTTAATTTCTCTTGACCATCATATTTAAATAAGGTCTCTTCATTCTCTGGATTTAACCTTGTAAACTTTTCTTTTCTATAAACTAAAGTTACTGTATTTTCTTCTTCTGATAAACTACAAGCATACTCTACAGCAGAGTTTCCACCACCAACTACAAGTATTTTTTCATTTTTACTGCATTTATCTAGATTGAAATTAATATACTCTTTTAGAGAAAAGGGAATTTTATATTCAGGTTTATTTGGTTTTCCCATTTTACCAATAGTTACTACAACACATTTTGCTATAAAAACTTTTGTTGAAGTTTGTATAGTAAAGGTGTTAGTTGTTTCATCTTTTGTTATGTCTTCTACTTCTGTATTAAATGCAGTATCAATTTTATCTTCATCTAGTAGTTGATTAAAAAAGTCCAAGGTTGTTTCTTTTGTGCCATCCATAAAAGGAATGCTTCCTTCTATTTCAACAACTTGACCTTTCCAATTTCTATCAACTCTTTTATTTTTTTTGTAAAATCTTCTTATGGTACTTGAATGATTATCTGCTTTATCCAAAAGTAAAATATTTTCTATGCCATGAACTACAGCTTCTACCGCTGTACCTATTCCACCTGGACCACCACCTACAATAGCTACTTCATATATTTTTCCCATAAGTAAACCTTTGATGTGAAATAAATAATATATATATTAACATAACTTATACTATTAATACATAGTTTTGATATCTTTTATATAAAAAAATTTGTAAGTATAGTTTGGATAAAATATCTTTTAACATAAAAAAATCAAAAGGTATATTTAATGAAATATGGTGAAAAAGAGATTGTAGAATTTGATATCAACAAAGAAGAGCATTATTGGCCAAATAAAAATAAAAAAAATTACATTATTGATATTGAGCTTCCAGAGTTTATGGCAAAATGTCCAAGAAGTGGATATCCTGATTTTGCAACAATCAAACTTCAATACACACCAAATGAAAAAGTAATTGAGTTAAAAGCATTAAAACTTTATATTAACTCTTTTATGTTTAGAGAAGTGTCTCATGAAAACTCTGCAAATGAGATTTTTGATACACTATATGAAAAGTTACAACCAAGATGGATGAAAGTAATTGCAGATTTTAAACCAAGAGGTAATGTTCACACTGTTATTGAAATTGATAGTGACAAAATGTAAGGATAAATTCTTTGGAGAGATTAGTTACAACAGCACAAGCTGCACAAATACTTGGACTATCCCTTCAAGGAGTTCATTATAGAATTAAGAAAAATCAACTTAAATCTATAAAAAAGTCTGGTAAAACATATGTATATATTAATGAGTATATTCAAGACCAGGCTTCTAAAGAAGAACCACATGTAGAATTGAAAGAAGAAACTTTCAATGGCTATAAAGAAGTAATAAAAGTAAAAGATGAGCAAATTGATCTTTTAAAGAAGTCAATTAAATGGATGAAAAAACAATACTCATCTGAAATATATAGATTAGAAAAAAATCAAAAAAGAATTATTACTGTATTTAACAGAGAAATAGAGCTTTTACAAAGTGCTTTCAATGAAATGCGTTCTATTTATAAACAACCACAAATTCAAACAGTTCAAGCAAAAGAAGATATAGAAGAAGAGAAAGAAAAATTTATTTCTTTGCAAGAGTTTACTCTATATTTAAAAAAACATAATAAAGATCAAAAAGATATAAAACTAATTATCTTAAAAGCTATCCAAGAAAAAGATTCAAGATTTATCTATAATAGAAAAGAGAAAAAATTGTTAATTTTAAATGAAGATTTCTCAGATTTAATTTAAAAAAGTCATACTTTCACAAAATATAGAAAAATGTAATAAAAAATTTAATATTCCCTTTACAATTAAGTATATAATTAATTACAATAGATGAAAGAGTAATAAAGGGGATTTATGACTATTAAAAATAAAATCATTGGAGCTTTTTCAGTACTTATAGTTATTTCACTGATTAGTAGCTTTCTTATATCTTATAATATAAAAGATATAAAACAAAATGTTTATCAGTTAAGTAATAAAGACTTTGCAGGAGTTACATTTTTACTTGAAGCAGATAGGGATTCTTATCAATCAAATTTATCACTTTTAAAAATGATGAACACAAGCGATAAAAAGGAAATAGAAAAGCTCATTAAAGATGGAGTCTTAAATAACCTTTCGCAAGTAAAACAAAGATTTGAAAAGTTTAAGAAACTACTTTTTAATGATATGACAAATGAAAAGTCAAAATTTGAAGAGTTTGATACTTATTTTTCTGAAACATCTTCAAAGACAAATAAAGTTATATCATTAGTAAATGAAGATAAACAAGAAGAAGCAAAAGCTTTATACTTTAATAGTTATTTAGTTTCATATGAAAATATGAGAGATACTATGGATTATTTTACTGAAGCAACATATAAAGTAGTAAAAGTAAATCAAGATGATACTACTGATATCATAGAATCATCAATTAGTTTATTTATTTTTATTGCTATTTTAACTATTGTTGTAACTATCTTCTTTACATATATTCTTGGTAATAATATTAATCGTTCTATTAGTAACTTTCAAAATGGACTTTTAGATTTTTTCAATTATTTAAATGGAGAAACACAAGATGTTCAACAATTAGATGAAGCTTCAAAAGATGAAATAGCAAAAATGGCTAAAGTTGTTAATGAAAATATTAGCAAAACTAAGAGGCTAATTGACCAAGATGAAAAGCTTATTCATGAAGTTAAAGAAAAAGTAGAAAAGGTAAAAGAAGGAAATATCAAACAAATAATTACAAGTTCAACTGAAAATAAAAGTTTAGAAGAATTAAAAGTAATTTTTAATGAGATGCTTGAAATTATTGCTGAAAATGTTTGTGATGATTTAAATAAAATAGAAAAAGCTTTAGATAGCTATAGTAAACTTAACTTTACACATAAAATAGAAAACACAAAGGGAAGAACAGCTATTGGTATTAATTCTTTATGTGAAACTATTACAAAAATATTAGTAGCCAATAAAACAAATGGTTTAACACTGCAAGATAGTGCAAATCATCTTTTACAAAATGTAGATGTGCTAAATAACTCTTCAAATGAAGCAGCAGCTTCACTAGAAGAAACAGCAGCAGCACTAGAAGAGATAACATCTACAATTGCAGCAAATAGCAAAAGTATTGATCAAATGAGTTTATATGCAAATAAAGTTACAGATGCAGCTAAAAATGGTGAAAAATTAGCATCGCAAACAACAGAAGCTATGGATGACTTAAATGAGAAAGTAACAGCTATTAATGATGCAATATCTGTTATTGATCAAATTGCATTCCAAACAAATATTTTATCACTTAATGCTGCTGTTGAAGCAGCAACGGCAGGTGAAGCAGGAAAAGGATTTGCAGTAGTTGCAGGAGAAGTAAGAAACCTAGCTAGTAGAAGTGCAGAAGCAGCAAAAGAGATAAAATCTTTAGTAGAAAACGCTACACAAAAGTCAGGTGATGGAAAACAAATTGCAGGGAATATGATTGAAGGATATACTCAATTAAATGAAAATATTCAAAATACTCTTGGATTAATTAAAAATGTTGCAGAATCTTCAAAAGAGCAAAAAACAGGTATTGAACAAATTTCAATTGCTGTTAATCAATTAGACCAACAAACACAACAAAATGCTTCTGTATCAAGTATAGTTAAAGATATTGCAAATCAAACTAAAAGTATTGCAGATTCAATTGTAGAAGAAACAAATAAAAAAGAGTTTGATGGGAAAGAACAAGCAAAAGCAAAAAAATTAAGTCAAACTGATTTTAAAACAGAAGAAAAACCAAAACCAAATAAACAACTTCCAAGCACAGAAGAAGTAAAAACGACACCTACAAAAAATGATAATAGTAAAGTTATTCAAGCTAATAATAGTAATGATAATGATGAATGGGAAAGTTTTTAGATAAAAAAGAAGTACTGTGAAATAAATCATAGTACTCTTCTCCAGGTACCCAAACACACCAAAGAAAGAGGTGCCTTGCTATGTTCCCATCCTGGGGCATTGTCTCTTAAAATGATTGTAAGGGGCTAAAGAAGAGCATCAAAAGTACCTAAATACTCTTTGTGCTCTGCTTTTAAGACTGCAATTATATCTTTACAAAACTTAAAACTTGTGTAAATATTTAAGTTACTAAGAAACTTTCTAGGAGTATAATTCCGCTTTTAATAATTATATGAAAGAGAATTACAGAATTGACAAAGAATTTTAGTTTAGTTGGATTAGTATCTATTATTTTTGCTATGTTTATATGGGGAAGTTCCTTTATTGCATTAAAAGCAGCAATGGTAGATTTAGGTGAATATACAGTTATTTTTATAAGAATGGCTGCTGCTTCATTGTGTTTTATATTTTTTATAAAAAGATTTTTTACCTATGATTTTACGAAACGAGATATTCAATTAATTTTATTACTTGGATTTTTTGAACCTTGTTTATATTTTATATTTGAAGCAAAAGCTTTATTATATACTTCTGCTTCACAAGCAGGAATGATTACTTCAGTTATGCCTTTAATAACAGCTATAGCAGCTGGATATTTTTTAAAAGAGCTTATCTCAAGACAACTTCTATTTGGTTCAGTTATTGCCATGATTGGTGTAGTTTCGCTAAGTGTGCAAGCAGTAACAACATATTCTGCTCCAAATCCAATGCTTGGAAATTTTTTAGAGTTTTGTGCAATGATTTGTGCTACAGGTTATACGTTGGTGGCAAGATATTTAGGTGAAAAATTTTCTGCTCTTTTTATCACGGCTGTTCAAGCATTTATTGGCTTTATATTTTTTATACCATTTTTTATTTTTGAAATAAGTACAAAAGAGATGACTTTCTCTTTAGAAGCTGTCTCTTGGTCAATTTATTTAGGTATAGTGGTTACCTTATTAGGATATGGTCTATTTAATTTTGCATTAACCAAAATAGAAGCATCAAGGGCTGCAATGTTTGTAAACCTAATTCCTATATTTACACTTATTTTAGCCTTTATAATTTTGGGAGAAAAATTATCAATTGCAGAATTAGTAGCAAGTGCCACAATTTTATTTGGAGTTATTATTTCTCAAATTACTGTTAAAAGATTTAAGAGAAGAAAAATTTGATATATCTAACACTATTTTTATCAGCCTTTATTTCTGCAACTTTGTTTCCTTTAGGAAGTGAAGCATTGCTAGTTTATAACATAAATGAAGGTTATAATTTAGTGTATCTTTTAGCTTTTGCTACTGTAGGAAATGTACTTGGTTCTTTATTTAACTATTTTTTAGGACTAAAAGGGGAAGAGTATTTAGAGAAAAAAGCATATTTAAAAAAAGAAAAAATAAAGAAGTATAAAGAGTTTTTTGATAAATATGCAGCTTACTCCTTACTTTTTTCTTGGGCTCCTATTATTGGAGATCCTTTGACTTTAATAGCTGGTGTTTTCAAGTATAATTTAAAAAAGTTTCTTTTTTTAGTTTTTATTGCAAAGTTTTTTAGATATCTATTTTTAGCAATTGCAACTTTATATTTTGTTAATTAGTTTTTTCAATAGTTAAAAAAAAGTTTTTTAAAAAGCTTTTAATCTCGTCTAAAGAGGTCTTTTCTTTTTGATTTATACGGAAAGTATGGAAAAAGCCTATAGATACATTTACTAAGCCTTTAGTTAGGTTCCTAGCTTCTTCTATAAATAGTTTGTCTTTAATACCCTCTTCTATAAGAAAGTTTATAGTTTCAAGGTGTTCTTTATATATTTTTTCTAAAAAGTTTTTAAAGGTTTTATCTTTTTCATAATGACTAAGTCCTGCAAATATATTTAATATTATTCTATACTCTTCAAACTCTTTTTTGTAAATTGTAGTGAAGAAACATTCAATCTTAGTTTTTATACTCTTTTTTCGTTTTATTTCTTTTAGAGTTTTTTCTTTCCATTGCTCATAAAGACCTTCTGTTAGTTGTAAGATAATATCTTCTTTATTTTTGAAGTATTCATATAAAGTCCCTTTAGCAATATTTGATTGTTTTGCTAAAGAGGTTACAGTAAGGTCTTGATAGTTTGTTTTTAAAAAAGTATCAAGACACGATAGTGCCATGCACCATCGTTTTTGTTGTCTTTCTTTTTCTGTCACTTACTATTCTCTATGTTTTTTAGATAATTTTGAAATAAGAATAAAGAATAGAGGAATAAATATAATAGCAATAAATGTAGCACTAAGCATTCCTCCAATAACTCCTGTACCAATTGAGTGTTTACTAGCTGCACCTGCTCCACTACTAATAGCAAGTGGTAAAACACCTACTGTAAATGCTAAAGAAGTCATAATAATTGGTCTTAACCTTACTTTTGCAGCTTCTAAAGCAGCATCTACTAGTTTTAAACCTTCTTTTTGTTTTTGAATAGCAAACTCTACAATTAAGATGGCATTTTTAGCTGCAAGACCTGCAAGAACTAGAAGTCCAATTTGGAAGTAGATATTGTTATCTAAAGCTCTTAAGTTTGTTGCTAAAATTGCTCCAAATACTGCAAATGGTACAGCTAGAACAACTGAAATAGGAAGTAACCATCTTTCATATAAAGCACATAAAATTAAGAATAAGAAAATAATACCAAATATAAACGCCATAGCAGAACTTCCACCTACTTGTTTCTCTTGATAAGCAGAACCAGTCCAACTAATAGTATATCCTTCTGGAAGTACTTCTTTAGCTACTTCTTCAATTGCATTTAATGCATCCCCTGAACTATATCCATCTGCTGGTTGCCCAGAAACTTTTGCTGCTTGGAAAAGGTTAAATCTTTCAACAATATCAGCTCCAACTACTTTTTTATAAGAGATAAATGAGTTTATAGGAAGTAGTTCTCCACTTTTTGATCTAACAAAGATTTCTTTAAAGTCATCAATATTATTTCTATATTCTGAATCAGCTTGTAAATTTACTCTATAGGTTCTTCCATATAAAGAGAAGTCATTTACATAAAAACTTCCATATGTTGAAGTAATAGTGTTATAAATATCGTTAAGTTTTACACCTTTTGCTTTTGCTTTTGCTACATCTACATCAATTTTGTATTGAGGAATTGTTGCAGATAAAGATGTTCTAACTCCTGTTAATGCAGGTTTTGTTTTTGCTTTTTCAAGAATTTGATTAACTACCTTTCCTAAATCTTCAATAGAACCACCTGTTCTATCTTGAACATACATATCAAAACCACCAGTAATACTCATACCCATAATTGGTGGAGGAACAACAGCGAATGAGAAACCTTCACTTGTACCCATAAGTTGTTTAGAAAACTTGTTTAAAAGTGCTTGTGCACCTTGTTCTTCATTTGGTCTTTTACTCCAATCTTTAAGTTTAATAATTGTTGCAACTGTATGTGTTCTTTGAGCAGATGTAGTAAAGTCATATCCTGCAAGAGTAATGATATTTGCAACATTTTCATCTTTTGAAACAATAGCGTTTGTTTCTTCTGATAGTTCTATAGTTTTAGATAAAGAGTAACCAGGAGGATTAAATCCAAATACGAAAATTGTACCTTGGTCTTCTTGTGGTATAAGTCCTGTTTTCATTGATTTAAACATATCATATGAAACAAAAATAAGTCCACCATAAAGTAAAATAGAAATTAGTGAAAATCTAATAGTTTTTTTAACTAAAAATGAATAACCTTTTGTTGCATTTTCAAACATATTATTAAACCATCTAAAAAAGCCTTTTGGTTCTTTTGTTCTATTTTTTAGTATTTTTGTACATAGTGTTGGTGTTAATGTTAAGGCAACAAAACCAGAAATTATTACGGAAATAACAATTGTAATAGCAAACTGCCTATACATTTCCCCTGATAATCCACCCATAAAGGCAACAGGAATAAAGATAGCACAAAGAACTAAGATAATAGCAATTAAGGCTCCTGTAACTTCTTTCATAGCAATAAAAGCAGCCTCTTTTGGAGTTTTACCTTCTTCCATGTGACGTTCTACATTTTCAATTACAATAATTGCATCATCAACAACAATACCAATAGCAAGTACAAGTCCAAATAGTGTTAATAGGTTAATACTAAAACCTAAAATATACATACCTGCAAAAGCACCAACAATTGAGATAGGTACAGCAATAAATGGAATAACTGTAGCTCTCCAGTTTTGTAAGAATAGATACATAATTAAAATAACTAAGATTAAAGCTTCAACAAAAGTTTTTACAACTTCTTTAATAGATGCAGAAATAAAATCAGTACTATCATATGGAATACTATAAGTCATGTCTTCAGGAAAATCTTCTTGAGCTTTTACTAAAGCAGCTTTAATAGCATCTGCTGTTTCTAAGGCATTTGCCCCACTTTGTAAGAAAATACCAATAGGAATTGAAGCTGCATTATTTAGTCTTGTTTTAACATTATAATCAGCTGCTCCAAGTTCAACAGTTGCAACATCTTTTAGTTTTAAACTACTTCCATCTTCATTAGCTCTAATAATAATTTCACCAAACTGTCCAGGATTTTCAAATCTTTTTGGAGTTTGTATAGTATATGTATACATTTGTTTATTTTCAATTGGTTCAGCTGCAATTTTACCTGCTGCATATTGATTATTTTGTTCTTGTATGGCAGAAATCACATCTGTTGTAGCAAGTGAATATTTAGATAATTTTGTAGGATCCATCCAGATTCTAATAGAATAATCTTTTGCACCAAAGATTGTTGCATCACCTACTCCGTTAATCCTTTTTAGTGATTCAACCATATTTAAAAGTGCATAGTTTGATAAATATACAGAGTCATAAGTATCATTTGGAGATTGAAGCATAATAAACATAAGAATACTTGGACTTCTTTCACCTACAACAACACCTTGTCTTTGAACTTGTTCTGGCATTTTTGCTAAAGCTGCTTGAACTCTATTATTTACATCAATCTTTGCAGAATCAGGATCTGTTCCAACTTCAAAGAATACATTAATTCTTAATCTACCACTATCTTCAGCAACAGAGTTCATATAAAGCATGTTTTTTGCACCATTGATTTTTTCTTCTAATGGTGCGGCAACTGTTTTAGCAATAGTGTCCGCACTAGCTCCTGGATAAGAAGTGTTTACAATAATTTGAGGAGGTAAAACTCTTGGGTATTGTTCAATTGGTAAATTGAACATAGAAATTAATCCTGTAATAAAGATTATAATAGATAAAACCCCTGCAAATACTGGTTTTTTTATAAAAAATGAAGAAATCATAATTACTTCTCTTTATTTATAATTTGGACTTTTGTATCAGGTCTTAATTTTGCAAGATTACTAATTACAACTTTTTCATTTACTTTTAGACCCTCTTTTATAACCTTTCCTTTTTCTAGTAAGCTTCCAGTTTTAACAGGTCTTACCTTTGCAATATTGTTTTCATCAACTACATAAACCATACTTGTTTTTGCAGTTTTTAATACAGCATTTTCAGGAACAATAAAAACTTCACCTAAAGAAAGTCCTTGAATTTCTACTTTTGTAAAGTTCCCTACAATAAGTTCATTATTTGGGTTTTTAAATTTTGCTCTTAAAAGTAGAGTATCCGTATTTGAATCTATAGTAGGAGCAATGAAATCTATTTCACCATTTTCATAAACTTTTCCATTAGCAAGAAGATTAACTTTGACTTCTTTATTCTTTATTTGAGTTAAGAAGCTATCAATATCATCTTTTGGTAAAGAAAACTCAGCATGAATAGGGTTTGTATTTGTAATAGTTATTAAGTGTGAATTAGAAGCACTTGAACCTACAATATCACCAACACTATGTTTTTTTAATCCAACTATACCATCAATTGGAGCCTTAACATCAGTATAGTTAAAATTAATTTGAGCTTCTTTTAATGCAGCTTTAGAGCTTTCATATTGGAAAGTATAGTCATCAAAAGTTTGATTACTAATAGATTTTGATTTAAATAAAGCCTTTGCTCTTTCATAATCTTTTTTTGCTTTTGTAAAGTTTGCTTTTTTCATATTTAGATTTGCTAAATAGATATCAGGCTCAATTTTATAAAGCATTGTTCCTTTTTTTACAAAATCACCTTCATCAAAATATTTTTTCTCTAATGCACCTGAAACCCTTGCCATTACATCAACTTGGTCATAGGCTTTTAAAATAGTTGGGTAAGTTTTTTTAGTAGTATTATTCTCTTTATTTACGTTAAAAACTTTTACAGGTAAGCTTGGTTTGCTAGATGAAGTTTGTTGTTTCTTTTCTTCTGCTTTTTCTTGAAAGCATCCTGTAAAACCTACAACAGCTATTGTTGTAAGCAATAATATTTTTTTACTTGTTGTTCTTATCATCTAATATAATCCTTTAAATTTTTTCCACTGTGGTAGATAATATTTGCTTTTTTAATTTCTAAATCATATTTTGCATATTCTAATAAACTCATTGCATCATACTTTTCACTTAACGATTCAAGGAATGCGACATTTTCTATTAATCCATTTTCATATTTTGATTTAATTACTTCATAAGCACTAGTAGCAGCTTTTAAACTTGCATTTGCAGATTTAACTTTTAGTTTTGCAATATTATATGCTCTTTGTGCTAGTTGTAAATCTGTATCTGCTTTATTTTTTTCATATTCATATCTTGATTTTAGACTTAGATATTTTTTATATTGTGATTCATATTTATTTTTTGTTTCTCCAAAAGAGAAAAGATTCCATTTCATATTTACAGAAAATATATTTTGGTCTTCAATCGAACTATAAGCAGAATTATCATAATTGTAGTCATACTCTGTATATGTATTATCTAAAGTAATAGTAGGTAAGTAACCACTTTTTTGAACTTTTGCATTATCAAGTTGAGCTTTTACATCATATTCTAAAGCTTTTATATCTGCTCTTTCTGATTCACCTGTTACTTGATAGTCTTGTATATTTGAACCTTCAGTAATAGATACTTTTTTTCCAGTTATATACTCTAGGTTAAATAAAATAGTTTGTAAATCAAGTTCTATAGAGTGAAGGTTTACATTTTCACTTTCTACCCTTGAAATTATTTTTTCTACTTCATCTTTAGTTGTACTTCCCACATCTAGAAATCTAGTTAATCTTTTCTCTTGAGCTTTTAGTTGATCTATTTGTTTTAATTTTGCTTCTTTTTGTGCTAATAATGCAAGATAGTTAAAATAGTAAGATGCAACATCTAAAGCAATTTGATTTTTTGATGAATTTAAAGTCTCTTGAGAACTTTTGATACTCTTTTTATATTTGTTAAAAGTATTTGATCGTTTGTTTCCATCGTATAAAATAAAGTTTACACTTGCTGCTGTTCTTATTCCATTGTCTGGAACACTTGTTGTCTCTTCATTGGTTTTTGAATAAGAAGCACTTACATCTAACTTTGGATAGTAAGAACTCTTTACACTTTCATACTCTTTTTTTATTGAGTCAGTATCGTACTTATAAGAATCGATAAGTTGATTTTTCAATGATAAATCAACTAACTCCTCTAGGTTTTGGCCTAATAAAATAAGAGGTAAAAACATTGCTAATATAGATTTTTTCAAATAGCCTCCTTTTATATTTATATAAAAGTAACATAAGCTAACTTAAATATATCTTTCTAGAAAGATAAATAGTTTTAATTAATTTTGTGTTAAAATTTAAATATGGAAAAAAGATACATAGAAAAATTTTTTGATAATATGAAGCAAAAAGAGGAATATGATATATTTAATATCTCATTGCCTATTACCTTAATTTATAAACATAATTACAATAAAAATGAACAACTTTTTAAACAAAAGTATAATTTGATTCATTCCGATGTAGATGTTTTAGCAGCTTTATATTTCAACGGCAAACAGTTGTCCCCTACAGAACTTTATTCTGCAATAATATTTTCTTCAGGTGGAATGACGAAAGTTCTAAAAAAATTAAAAGCTTTAGGATATATTTCTAGGCAAGAAAATCCAAATGATAAAAGAAGTCAATTAGTTAAGCTAGAGAAAAAAGGTGAAGAAGTCTTACTTGAGTGTTTAGATGATCTTATTGAGCAAAAAAACGAGACATATAAATCACTAACAAAAGAAGAGATGAACAGTTTAAAGAAAATCTTGAAGAAGATTTCAATAAACTTATCTTAATGCTTCAATCCAATTAATAAGCCTTTCTATACTTTTAGGTTCTTTTTTAGAGATAAAAACAGATGGTTTATTTTTTCTGTTTTTTTCCACATCATTTTTAAACTCAGCTAGATCTACATTAACATATTCACAAAGATCAATTTTATTTGTAACAAGTAGATCACAAAACAGTAAACCAGCACCTTTTTTTCTTGGAATATCTGCTCCTTGGGCAACATCAATTACATAAAGATAATAATCAATTAATTCATATGAAAAAGTTGCGCTTAGATTATCTCCCCCACTTTCAATAAATATAAATTCTGGATTATATTTCTCTTCTAACTCTTCAATTGCTTTTTGATTCATAGAAATATCATCTCTAATTGCTGTATGTGGACATCCACCAGTTTCTACACCAATTATTTGATTGTCATCTAAATCAAGTTTACTTTTTAAATAGTTTGCATCTTCTGTTGTATAAATATCATTAGTAACAATTCCTAATGAGTATTTATCTTTTAAAAGATTTGTTAAAGTCTCAATAATAGAAGTTTTTCCACTTCCTACTGGTCCTGCAATACCAATTTTAATTGCCATTTGTTTTCCTTTTATGTAACGAACATTTTTGGTTCTAAATTTAAGTGAGAGAAAATAACCTCTTCAAATAAAGGGTTAAAGTTACTCATATTTTTAGAACTATTTTTTATTTTTTCTTCTATTCTTTCATCAAAACTAAAAAGTAATTGTTGTATTTCACTAGGTTTTATTCTTGAAATTTTTAAACTTGTACTTGCAATATTTATTAAATTCTTTTTACACCATAAAAGAAGAAAAGTATCTGCATCAAGACCTAACTCATAGGCATAAGAGCTTAAAATAAATAGTTCATTTCCGTAAGCTTCTTTATTTTTTACTTTTTCAAAATAGTTTTTTACAATTTTGTTTTTTATATCAAAATCTATATGCTTTAGGTAGTTTTCACCCAAATCTTTTGAAGCTTTTGCCCATTGGTAGCTTAGCATTGAAGCAAATTTTTTATCCTCTTTTAGAATATGATTTAGTTTTTCTTTCTTTAATAGAGCAAATACTTTTTTTACTACAGTAAACTCCATCTTTTGGTATTGGTCTTCAATTATATTTTCAAGGAAGTTTTTTAGGCTTTCTTTGTCATTTACAAAACCTAAAACAATATGTGGTTCTAGCCCAAATGAATGAACAAAAGCCCCAGATGGAAAAGCTCCATCAAGGAGTTGTAAAAATCTACTTAGTGCTTTAGTGGGTGTGATGTGCATTTCCATTTGGTTTAAATAAAACTTTACCTTTTTTTACTGTTACACTACTATTTTCTTTGCAAGAATTAATTATATCAGTAGTTGAAATATCTTCTAAAATAGTAATTTTATAATCTTCTATACAAATAGGTTGGTGTCTATTGCCTATTTCATATGCAATTCTAGCAAAGGTAATATGGTCATTAAATGTTAAAGTGTAAATATTATCCTCTGATTTAGAAACTTTGATTTTATATCCATCTTCACAAACTAAAATATCATCTTCATGAAGGTGAGTGTATTTTGCTTTTACTATAAACTCTTTACCCTCTTGAGTAATAGCACTTAAATTAGGTTTTTGCATATCAAACCAATCTAAAAGTACACTATCATCTGCTTGGATATCTTTTTTTATTTCAATTGCTTTTTTTATCATTTGTAGTCCTAAAATAGAAAATATTTTTTAGCCATTGGTAACTCTTCTTGGAAAGATGATTTTATAATCTCACCATTAACTTTTACATCATAAGTTTCAGGGTCAACTTCAATATCCCCAATAAAGTCATTTAACTTCATATCTTTTTTACCTATATTTCTAGTGTTTTTAACTGCAAGCATAGATTTATTTGTATTCATCTTTTCTACTAAACCATTGTCTAATGATAGTTTAGAAACAAATAGTGCACTTGTATTAGCTGCTGCTTTACCCAACTTGCCAAACATTGGTCTATACATATTTGGTTCAGGGGTTGGAATAGAGGCATTTGAATCTCCCATCATAGCTAAAGCTATAAATCCACCTTTTATGATAAGTTCTGGTTTTACTCCAAAAAATGCCGGAGTCCAAAGAACTAAATCTGCCATTTTACCAACTTCTACACTTCCTACATATTCATCAATACCACAAGCAATAGCTGGGTTTATAGTATATTTAGCAACAAATCTTTTGATTCTTTCATTATCACTTAGATTATCATCACCTTCAAGTGCACCTCTTTGTTTTTTCATAGAGTCTGCTACTTGCCAAGTTCTTGTTATAACCTCACCAACTCTTCCCATAGCTTGAGAATCACTACTTGTAATTGATATTGCTCCAATATCATGTAAAACATCTTCTGCTGCAATAGTTTTACCTCTAATTCTAGATTCTGCAAAACTTACATCTTCTGGAATTTTAGCACTTAAATGGTGACAAACCATAAGCATATCAAGGTGTTCTTCTATTGTATTTTTAGTATAAGGTAATGTTGGGTTTGTACTTGATGGTAAGATATTAGCAAGTCCAGCAACTTTCATAATATCAGGTGCATGACCACCTCCAGCTCCTTCAGAGTGGAAAGTATGGATAGTTCTTCCATCAAATGCATTTACAGTGTTATCTACAAAACCTGATTCATTTAAAGTATCTGTGTGAATTGCAACTTGAACATCAAAATCATCTGCAACTTTTAAACAAGTATCAATAGCATTTGGAGTTGTTCCCCAATCCTCATGAAGTTTTAGTCCCATAGCTCCAGCTTCAATTTGCACTTTTAAAGCTTCATAATTTGAACTATTTCCTTTACCCATAAAACCAAAATTTAATGGCAAGTCATCAACTGCTTCAATCATTTTATGGATATTGAATTCCCCTGGAGTACAAGTTGTAGCATTTGTTCCTGTGTTTGGACCAGTTCCCCCACCAATCATAGTTGTAACACCACTAGCTAGTGCTTCATCTATTTGACCAGGACTTATAAAGTGAATGTGTGAATCAATTCCACCAGCAGTGATGATTTTACCCTCTGCTGATAAAATCTCAGTATTTGCACCTATTTCTAAACCCTCAGTTATATTATCACAGTTGTATGGATTTCCAGATTTTCCAATAGCAGAAATCTTTCCATCTTTTATACCAATATCCCCTTTTACAATACCAGTATAATCAATAATCACAGCATTTGTGATGATTAAATCAGCAGTATCAACAGCAAGGGGAGATTGGCTCATTCCATCTCTAATAGTTTTACCACCACCAAATTTTGATTCTTCACCATAAGTTGTATAATCTTTTTCAATCTTTGCTACTAAAGAGGTATCAGCTAATCTAAATCTATCACCAGTAGTTGGTCCATACATTGAGGCATATTTTGCTTTAGAAATTTTATACATGGTAATTCCTTTCAGTCATCATACTCTACTCCCTATAAAATCTGCTAAGTTTTTCATAGCTTTTTCTTTAGTCTCTTTTTCATCTAAGTAACCATTTACAAGCCCATTAAATCCTGCAATATATCTTTTCCCTTTATATGGAACTACTTCAATCTCTTTTTTAGAACCTGGCTCAAATCTAACAGAAGTTCCACTTGGAATATTTAATCTTTGCCCATAAGCTTTTTCTCTCTCAAATTCTAAAAAGGCATTTGTTTCAAAAAAGTGATAGTGTGAACCAACTTGAATAGGTCTATCTCCTACATTTTCAACTTCTATTGTAGTTACAGGTGCATTTTCATTTAGTTCAATCTCACCCTCATCTACGAAGTATTCCCCTGGAGTTACATCTGTTTTTGTTTCAGGAATTGGATTATGTACAGTTACTAGTTTTGTTCCATCGTCAAAAGTAGCTTCTGTTTGAACCATATGTATCATAGATGCAACACCTGGCATAACATCATCAGCTTTTAAAACTTTAGTTGCATCAACCATAAGTTGGGCAACACTTTTACCATCTCTAGCTCCTTCAAGTATAAAAGAACTGATAATTGCAGAAGCTTCAGGAAAGTTAAGTTTTAGTCCTCTCTCTTTTCTTTCCCAAGCTAGCTTAGAAGCTGTATAAATTATCAATTTTTCTTGTTCACGGTTTGTCAAAAACATCAGCTATCTCCTTTTTATCTTAAAAAATTCTATCAAAAATTAGAAGATTAATATTTCTTCAACTGTATAATTTATATTCAGAGTATTAATTGTTTTTATACTCTAATCTGTATTTATGTAAAAGTGGTTCGGTATAACCTGCTGGTTGTTCTTTCCCTTTGAAAATTAAATCTCTTGCTGCTTTAAAGGCATATCCATCATAATTTGGTGCCATATTTATGTAACTTGCATCTTTTTCATTTTGTTTATCAACAACTTTTGCCATCTGTTTTAGTGATTCTAAAACCTCTTCTTTTGTACAAACTCCATGTTCTATCCAGTTTGCAAGATGTTGAGAGGAGATTCTAAGTGTTGCTCTATCTTCCATAAGTGCTACATTATTTATATCAGGAACCTTAGAACATCCAATTCCTGCATCAATCCATCTAACAACATATCCTAAAATACTTTGGCAGTTATTATCTATTTCATTTTTAATAATCTCTTTTGATAAGTCTTCTTTAAGTAAAGGTATTGTTAAAAGCTCATCTAAACTTGCTCTTCTTTTTCCTTTTAACTCATTTTGAATATTTAGTACATTAACTTTATGATAATGCATTGAGTGTAAAGTTGCAGCAGTAGGAGATGGTACCCAAGCAGTGTTTGCACCTGATTTTGTGTGAGAGATTTTTTCAAGCATCATTTTTGCCATCTCATCTGGCATAGCCCACATCCCTTTTCCAATTTGAGCTTTACCTTGCAATCCACACTCTAAACCAATATCAACATTCCAAGTCTCATAAGCTTTTATCCAAGTTTCACTTTTCATTTTTGTTTTTGGTGTCATGGCTCCTGCTAACATAGAAGTATGAATCTCATCACCTGTTCTATCAAGAAAACCTGTATTGATAAATACAACTCTTTTAGAAGCTTGTCTAATACACTCTTTTAGATTAACTGTAGTTCGTCTTTCTTCATCCATAATTCCTATTTTAATTGTATTTTCTGGAAGATTTAAAGCTTTTTCTACACTTTCAAATAGTTTAACTGCAAAGGCAACTTCTTGGGGTCCATGCATTTTTGGTTTAACTATATAAATAGATTTTGTTCTAGAGTTTTTCTTTTCATTTTTGTCTGTTAAATCAGGAATTGCAGCTAAAGTTGTAATCATACAATCCATAATTCCTTCAAAAACTTCATTTCCATCTTTGTCTAAAATTGCTGGATTTGTCATAAGGTGACCAACATTCCTAATAAACAAAAGACTTCTTCCATGTAAAGTTAACTCTTTATTTTCTAAAGTTTTATATGTTTTATCAGAGTTTAATTTTCTAGTAAGAGTTTTACCACCCTTTTCAAAGCTTTCTTCTAAATCACCTTTCATAAGTCCAAACCAGTTTCTATAAACTTCCACTTTATCTTTGGCATCTACTGCTGCAATAGAATCTTCACAATCCATAATAGTAGAAACTGCTGCTTCTACAACTATGTCTTTTATCCCTGTAACATCAAGTTTTCCTATAAAGCTTTCTTTATCAAACTCAACTATTACATGAAGATTGTTGTTTTTAAATACTAACGCTTTTGGATTCTCTTTTTCACCTTCATAGGCTATTAGTTTTGAATCATCTTCTAAAGTAGTTGTAGTGTTTGAAAGTTTTACTTCTAATTTTTCATTTACAATTTTGTAAGATATTGCATCTTTATGGCTTCCATCTTTTAAAGGTGCTACTGTATCTAAATGCTCTTTTGCATAAGTAACAACTGCTTTACCTCTTTTTTCATTGTACTCCTTTGTAATAACTAGTTCGCCATTAGTTGAGATAACATCAGTTCCATAAAGAGCATCATATAAACTTCCCCATCTAGCATTTGCTGCATTTAGGGCAAATCTTGCATTTTTAACAGGAACCACAAGTTGTGGCCCTGCTTGAAGTTTTATCTCTTCATCTACATTTTGTGTTTCAACTTTAAAATCCTCTTTCTCTTCAACTAAATAATCAATCTCTTTTAAAAATTTTTTATACTCTTCAAAACTATTCTCATTATATTTATTGTTCATATGCCAAGAATCAATAAGTGTTTGAAGTAAATCTCTTTTTTTTAGTAAAGATTTATTTTCAGGTGTTAATTCATCAATAATTGATTCAAAACTTTCCCAGAAATCCTCTTTTGAGATTAAAGTTGTTGGTAAAATCTCTTTATTGATTAAGTCATAAAGAGATTTATCTACTGTTAAATTACCTTCTAAAACTCTATTTTCCATTTTTTCCCTTTTTTAATTTAACGCAAATTCTTTTTCTTGAAAACTTTTAGATAGTCCTAAATGAATTAGTCCACCTAAAATTGCTCCAATAATCCAACCATAACCATTTAATGAACTTAATGTTTCAATCCATACTGTACCAACTGAAAAGATTGCCCCAATAGCAAAGGCTACAATTGTGTTTTTATTCCATCCTTTGTCATAATAATATTCACTATTTTCACTCTCATCATACAAAGAATCAATATCTAGGCTCTGCTTTTTTACAAAATAGTAATCAACTACTAAAATCCCATATAAAGGGGCAAGTGTTGCACCAAGAGTATTTACTATTGGACTAATTCCTACTTGACTTATAAAACTTACCCAAAAACCACCAATAATAAGTGCAAATAAAGAAGTAATTACGCCAGATTTTTTAAATGAAAGCTTTGTTGGAGCTAAGTTTGAGATACCATTTACTGCTGGAATAAAGTTAGCAACAAGATTTATCCCAACAGTTGCAGTAAAGAATGTAATTGCTGCAATTAAACTTAAGACTGTACTATCTGCTTTTTCAACTATATCCATTGGGTTTGTTAATTTTTCTCCAAATACAACAACTGAACCAGCTGTAATTAAAAGTGCTAAAGCTGAAAAAAATACCATATTAAAAGGTAGCCCTACAAGGTTTCCTACTACCATAGATTTTTTATCTTTTGCATATCTTGAAAAATCACTAAAGTTAATCATAACAGCTGCAAAATAAGCAATCATAGTTCCTAAAATTGCAAAAAATCCATTTACTTCACTACTTAAAGTTGAACCTTCATGTGAGAAAATATTATTTGCAACATTAAATAAATCTCCCCCAGATTTATTCCATAAAACAATCAATAATCCAATCATAATCACATAAACAAAAGGAGCTGCGAAGTTTAAAAACTTTGATACCCAAGACATACCTTTTGAGAATATCACCATTTGAAGTATCCAAACTATAAAAAATGATAACCAACCAATGGCATCAATTCCTAAAAATTTAGTTTCAGGATGAATCCCTGTTAAAGCAGTGATTAAAAGATGAAGTGCAGTTGAAGCAAAATATGTTTGAACCCCAAACCAAAAAACTGCAACTATAGCTCTTATAATAGCTGATAACTTTGCTCCATTTATACCCATGCTTGATCTTGCTAACACTGGATATGGAATTCCATAATCAACTCCAGCCTTTCCTGAAATATTTACTAAAAAAGTAACCACTAATCCTGCAACAATAAGTGCAAAAAATGCAGTCCAACCAGTTACTCCATAACTTATAAAAAGTGAGGCAACTAAGGTATATCCAAATAGACTTTGTATATCGTTTGCCCAAATATTAGACACTTCAAACCATTTCCAATTTCTTTCACTCTTTTTCGTAGGCGATAAAGAGTCATTATTTACATCTTCTATCATAAGTTTTCCCTATTTTTTTAATTTTATTTTCTACTACAAAAAATAGGTAAAAGCCTATAATAGGTAGTAGAACTACTGTTTTTCTTTCATAATTCTTCTTTTTAATATATATTTATTTATAATCACGCTGGCGAAAGCGACTTTTTTATGGATATATTAAAATTGAAATAAAAAAGTCACTTATGGTGGTATAGTTTTAATATCTTTCATTACTACTCTTTTATTAAAAAAATCTCTTTTTCTTCAATTTCATACTCAATACAATCAACAACTTTACTTTGCTCTTGATTCATATTTGTTCTATCGATTACGATAAATTGTTCTTCATTTTTTAAACAAATTAGTGGAAAATGCCAAACCCCTCTATTGTAATGAACCCCTTGATTTCCGTTTGTTACAAAAGCCTGTATTGTTGAAAAGTCAGGTTTCTCATCACCTAAAGCAACAACACATAAAAATGGCTCAGTACTTCTTGGCATAAAAGTTTGAGAAAAAAATGGGTGTTTTTCTAACATATTGATATGTAAAGGAAACTCTCTATTTTTACCTATATAAATATGTAATGTTGAACTTCCCCCTTTTTCATTTGCATCCATAGTACAAAGTTCATAAAACTTTTGTGCATATCCATTGTTTATGATTTTTGAATCTCTGTTTTCAAGTTCTATAACTTCTCCAAACTTTTTAAAAGCTTTTTTTGTAAGAGGTTTTGGCTTAAGTTCCACTCTCATATTAAGCCTTTACTTCTTCTTTTTTAACAAATTTTCCAAATAGTTTAAGTCTTGAAACTCCACCATCTGGGAAAATATTTATTCTAATATGTGTGATTGGTTTTTGGTGGTTTAAAAAGCTTTTATCAAAATAGTGTTTGTTATGCATTTCTAGTTTTTGTGGTGCAACTAACTCTTCCCAAAACATACTTTGTGTTACAACTGAACTATCTGTTGTATCTTCTAAATATGCTGCACTAATAGAAAATTTATCTGCAAAGTTTCCTTTGAAGAAGTTTGTATCAATTATGATATTATCGATAATAGCAGGCTTAGCTAACTCAATGATTCCCCAATCAAAACCTGGTTCTCTTCTTCTTCTAGTTTCCCAACCATCACCCATGTTAACTGCTTCATTATCTTTTAAGATATTTCTTAAAGGACCAAAAAATTCATTATTTGTATAAACTGCCCTTGCTCCATTTCTCATTGAAGCTACATTGATATTTTCTTGTTCATAAAGTTTTTCATCAAAACAAATCTCACCAAATGCTTTAAATCTTGCAATTCCCCCATCAGGATAAATATCAACTCTTAGGTGAGTTACTTCAGTTTTTGCTAGTGAATCAAAATCGTGTTTTGTATGACCTTCTAAATCACTTTGACCTAAAAGTTCAATCCACTCTACACTGTCTATATCTTCTAAAAATACTTTATCATCTTTATCTTTTACACAACAACCTTTTATTGAAACTGCTAAAGGATAGTTTCCTCTAAAATGTGAAGTATCAACTAAAAATGAATTGATTTTTGAAAGATTTCCTAGTTTAATAATACAATGGTCATTTCCTCCATCTCTTCTTCTTCTAGTTTCCCAACCATCCATCCAGTGACCGTTGTCATCAAACTCATCTTTAAATACTGCTTCAGTTTGGGCTAGCATTCTATTTGCACTTGCAAAAAACTCATCTGTTGTGTAGATTACTTTTGTTCCTAATTCACAGCTTGCAACATTTATCATTTTGTTCCTTTATTACTAAAATTATTTATCCAATGGTTTGCTATCTCACCTCTTGTTGCAAACCATACATCATCAAAACCTTTTACATACTCTAAGAATCTTCTCATAGCCATAATTCTTCCTGGTTTTCCTAAGATTCTACAATGCATACCAATATTCATCATTTTAGGAGCTTTAGCACCTTCTAAATAAAGAGCATCAAAACTGTCTTTTAAATAGTTATAAAATTGATCACTGTATGAAAATCCTCCAAAAACAAATCGCATGTCATTGTTATCCATAGTATATGGGATTACAAGATGTTCTTTTGTAGTGATTTCTGGTGCAAAATATGGTAAATCATCATTGTATGAATCACTATCATAAAGAAAACCACCCTCTTCAACTACAAGTTTTCTTGTATTCTCACTATCTCTTCCTGTGTACCAACCAAGAGGTCTTGTTCCAATCATCTTCTCTAATATTTCAATACTTTTATAAAGATGATCTCTTTCAATAGATTCTTCAATTGTTTGGTAGTTAATCCATCTATAACCATGTGAACATATGTCGTAATTGTTAAGTGCTAAGTATTCAGCAAGTTTAGGATTTCTTTGCAATGCCATTGCAACAGCAAAGATAGTTACAGGGATATCAAAATCTTTGAAAAGTTCTAAGATTCTCCAAACCCCAACTCTTGAACCATATTCATATAGGGATTCCATAGATTTGTGTCTTTGATTATAAAAAGCTTGGGGATTATTCATCTCTGAAAGGAAAACTTCACTAGCTTCATCCCCATGTAGGATGCAGTTTTCAGCTCCCTCTTCGTAGTTTAATACAAATTGAAGTGCAATTTTAGCCCCATTGGGCCATTTTGGATTTATTGGTTCATTTGAGTAACCAATTAGATCTCTTGGGTAATTGTTATTAATCATTTTATCTCTCATAAAAAAGTAAAAACTACTTTTAAAATTTATTTATGAGATTATTCTATCAGATTGTCTACAATGATTGTCTACAATTTTTGTTTATTTTTTATACATTCGTTTAAAGTTAGGTAAGTAAGGTAAGATAAATTAAGTGATACAAATAATTAGTTAGCAAAAAAGAAATTTATTCTTTTTATTAATTGTATCTAAATCAAAATCTAAAACATCAAAACAATGGTCTAAATGTTCTAACATAACATTTTTTGCATTAGTAATATTATTACTTTTAATTGTCTCAATTAAAACTCTATGTTCGTCATATGAAGAGAACTCTGTATTTTCATCTTCATAAATCAATGCAGCAAGGATACTTAAAGGGATTAAAGGTTTAAGTGCATTAATTAAAAACTCGTTTTGACTTAATGCAGCTAAATTTAAATGGAAATCACAAGATGATTTAACATATTCCCCATTTCTGTGAGATAGCTTTAGATACTCTTCTGTATCAATATTTTCTAAAAGTGCTGATAGGTCTAAATTTTCTTTTAAATGTCTTTTTGTAACAATTTCAACAATACCTGATTCAATTATTTTTCTTGTTTCAAAAATATCTTTTGCATTTTCTTCACTAATCCAAACTACATTAAAGCCTTGATTTCTTTTATAACTTAAAATACCCATAGTTTGTAGTTTACTAAAGGCTTTTCTTACAACATCTCTACTTGTGTTTAACTCTTTTGCTAAAACACTTTCTGATAATTTAGTACCTGGTTGAAGATTTTTTGTAAAAATTGCATCAAATATAAAATTAACAATATTATCTTCTAAAGTAAATAAATCTTTTTTATTCATTAAAAGTTTCTCCCACTTTTTTCCCTTTTGTGCTAGTTTATTATATTATAATTTACATTCTAGTTTCTGTAAACAAGCTAATAATATAATAGTTCAAACAGTAACTATAAATTAACACTAAAATTTTTATCACTTTTCAATTGGATAAGCATAGGCATTTATTTTACTTGTCATTAGTTTTGCTCCAACCATTGATTCTGCCATTTTTATTGCACATAATACTCCATCTACTACTGGAATTTTACACTTTTTAGATAATTCAATAGTTAAATCAGCCATTCCTGCACAACCTAAAATAATAGCTTCACAATTATCTTCTTGAACTGCCTTTAAAATCTCTTGTTCAATTTTTTCTTTTGCGTTTGAACCTTCTTCTTCTAAAGATAAAACTGGAATATCAGCCGCTCTTACTTTTCTACAAAATTTATCCATGCCATATTTATGTGATAACTCTTCAATAATTGGAACTGATCTATTAAGAGTTGTAACCACAGAAAAGCTTGAAGATACAATAGAAGTCATATGCATAGCTGCTTCACATATTCCAATAACTGGACCATCTACAAGCTCTCTAGCTGCTTCTAATCCTGGGTCATCAAAACAAGCAACTACGAAAGCATCAGCTCCCCACTCTTTTGCTTTTTTTATCTCATCAAGTAATCCCATCAAACTTTTTACTTCATCATAGTGTCCCTCAATACTTTTAGGACTGTTTGTTGGGTTTGAAGCCCAAATCTCAGTGTCAGGGTTTTTGAATTTTAAAGAAACCTCTTCACATTTTTTTGTCATTGATTGGGTTGAGTTTGGATTTATAATTGCTAGTTTCATTAGTGAGTTCCCCCTAAATATAATTCAATAATTCTTTCATCGTGCATTAAATCTTTTGATTGTCCACTTAATAAAACCTCTCCTAGTTGCATTGCGTAAGCTCTATTTGAAACTTTAAGTGCCATTCTTGAGTTTTGTTCAACTAAGATAACTGATACTTTGTCTTCTTTGTTAATTTGTACAATTGACCTTGCAATATCTTGTACAAGTTTTGGAGCAATACCAAGACTAGGTTCATCCATAAGTAGTATTTTTGGTCTTGACATAAGTGCTCTACCTATTACCATCATTTGTTGTTCCCCACCACTCATTGTGCTTGCTTGTTGTTTATATCTCTCTTTTAGTCTTGGGAACTTTTCTAAAACTTTTTCTAAGTCTTCTTTTATTCCATCTTTGTCTTTTCTTGTAAATGCACCCATTAGAAGGTTGTCTTTTACACTCATATATGGGAAAACTCTTCTTCCCTCAGGAGTCATTGCAATTCCCTTTTCAACTATTTTAGATGGGCTCATTCCATTTAGTTTTTCGCCATTAAATAAAATTTCTCCAGAGTTTGGTTTTTTTAACCCTGTGATTGCTTTTAATATTGAAGATTTTCCTGCACCATTTGCACCAATTAAAGTGATTGTTTCACCCTCTTCTAGACTTAAGCTAACTTTTTTTACTGCTCTTACTTGGTCGTAATTTATCTCTAAATCTTTACACTCTAATAATGCCATTTTATATCCCTAACTCTTCATCTTCTACACCTAAGTAAGCTTCGATTACTTTAGGATTTTTTTGGATTTGCTCAGGTTTCCCTTCTGCTATTTTTTCTCCAAAACTTATAACTACAATTCTGTCAGATATCTCCATAACTGCTGGCATATCATGCTCTACCAATAAAACAGTTATTCCTGAGTTTTTAATCTGTTTTACCATCTGCATACATCTTTTTGTCTCATCATCATTCATACCAGCAAAAGGCTCATCAAGAAGTAATATTTTTGGTTTACAAGCAAGGGCATTTGCTATACCTAAACCTCTTAATAAACCATGGGGAAGATTTGAAGCAAGTTCATTTTTTACATCATCAAGTCCTAAGAAACTAATAATCTCATCGGCAGATTTACCAAATCTTTCATTATCAGCTTTTGCTAATTTTGTATTAAAGAAAAAACCTAAAAGATTTGACTTTGCTTGTAATTGATGGGCAATAATAATATTATCCCTAACACTCATATTTTTAAATACAGTTGTTTCTTGAAAAGTTCTAACAACTCCTTTTCTTGCTACAATGTGTGGTTTTAAACCAGATATTTTTTCTCTATTAAAAATAACTTCCCCAGAACTTGGTTTTAAAAATGAAGAGATTAGTTTAAATGTCGTAGATTTACCAGCTCCATTTGGACCAATCACAGATAAAATCTCCCCTTCATAAACTTCAAATGTCACATCATTTACTGCATATAAAGAGCCAAATTTTTTAGATAGGTTATTTATTTCTAAAATTCTTTTTCTCATTTTTTAAACCTTAAACTCAAAATTCCATTTGGTAAAAATACCATTAAAATAATCATAATTCCTGAGTAAATTAATAGTTGATACTCTTTAAAAACAAATAATAAATCCCAAGAAAAATATAGTACAAAAGAACCTAATATTGGTCCAAATACATATGCTAAGCCACCAAGAAAAGTATAAAGCATATAGTTAATAGAATCTGCTACTTGGAAAGTAGTAGGATAAACTGACTGTGTTAGGTTTATAAAAATTGCTCCTCCCACACCACCAAAAAATGAAGCAATGGCATAAGAGATAACTCTTAAGTATGAGATATTTACCCCAAATGATGATGCTAACTCTTCATTTTGTTGTAGTGATCTTAATAAAATCCCCATTCTTGATTTTGTTAATCTATACATTATTGCAAAAGTGATAATCATAGCAATAACTGCAAGATAATAAAAACCAATCTTACTGTTTTCCATAGTTGAAAAATCAGGAATAAGTGTTAGTCCAAAAATACTAAGTTCCCCTGGTAATGGAATATTTGTAATTCCTCTAGGACCATTTGTAATTGGAACTAATGCAATTGCTAATAGTTTTGCAACTTCAGTTAAAGTCAGTGTAATCATTGAAAAATACACACCTTTTAATCTTAAAATTGGTATACCAATTAAGATACTAAAGAAAGCTGCTACAAATCCAGCTACAAAAATAGATATCCAAAAAGACAAACCTAGTTGTGTAACTAAAACAGCAGTTGTATATGCTCCAATTAAAGCATAAGCTCCTTGTCCTATGTTGATTCTTCCCATATAAAAAGTTAACCAAACTCCTGCACTAATCATAGAAAGAACAGCAACTGAGGTGATACCATAAAGGTAATCATTTCTTTGTGTTAAAACTAAAACACTAGGTATAACAATTAATAAAACTATTAATGCAATTATTACTTTTAATATAAAACTTTTATTTTCCACAAATCACCCCCAAGGTTTACCCATAAGTCCTTGTGGACGAAGAGTAAGAAATATCATTAAACATACAAAGATGGTAAGGTAAGTTACATCTCCTGGAAGATAGTAAAGACCAAAAGCTTCTACAAGACCCAAAATAAATCCACCTAAAATGGCACCAGAAATAACTCCCGCTCCACCAATCATAATCATTGTAAAAGCTTGAATAGAGATACCTCCACCAATACCAGAGTTAACCCCTGTAATAGTTACTAATAAACTTCCCGCAACACCAGCAAGCATTGCTCCAAGTGCAAACCCAAATAGACTGTATTTATCTAAATCTACACCCATTAGTTGAGCAGCTGTTTTATCTTGAGCTAAAGCTCTCATAGCCCGACCTGGTTTTGAATACTGCATAAATAGTATAAATGAAACAATTAAAACTATTGCAATTAGCCCAATAACAATTCTATTATAAGGGATGATTAAATCTATCCCATAATCTTCACCAAAAAATACCCCATCAACAAGTGCAGGAACACTTCTTTGTTTTTCTCCAAATACAATAAGTATTAAAGAGTCAAGAAAAAAAGCAGTACCTGCAGCAAGTAGCATTGAGCTTTCTTCTCTAACTGATCTTTTTAAGACGGTATTAAAAAGATATTTTTCAAATATGGCACCTATTAGTGCTAGTGTTAATCCCGAAGCAATAATAGCTACAATAAAAGGAAGACCAAGTTTTCCATAAACATAATAAGTTACAAATGCACCTAATACATACATTTGTCCATGAGCAAAATTTAATATACTCATTAGTGAGAATATTAGTGTTAAACCTAAAGCTATAAGGGCATATTGTGCACCTGTAATTAAACCATTGAGTAGTATTTGTTCCATAAAATGAATTCCCTATTTTTAAAATAGGGGTATCAAAAGACACCCCATTTAAATTAATCTGCTTGACCTGCAAATAGTGTTTCAAACTTTCCATTTTTGTAAATTTTTGGAGTTAAAGGAACTCCTAATTGTCTGTTTTGACCAAATGTAGTTTTTCCTACGAATTTAAGTTTTGCATTTTCATCTTTGAAGAAAAGGTTTGGTGCTGACCAACCTGAATCTACAGTTTTCAAAAATTCATCTGCATCATTGATAGCTTTTGGATTTGATTTCATTACAGCTAAAATATATTCTAAAGCAAATACTTTAGTGTTTGACTCATCATTGTACTCACCATATTTGTTTGTATAATGCTCAACCCATTGTTCCATTTTTTCTGATTGAATAGAAGCATCAGCTCCACCTTGACAAATAAATCCATTTGCTGCATCACCAGCACCCTCTTTTAAAATACTTGCATCAAGTGCAGTACCAGCAGCCATATAACCTTTAAATCCTAACTGTCTAGCAGTTTTGATAATAAGTGGTGCAGTTGCAGGCGATACCCCTGATAGAACTAAAAGGTCAGGTTTTTTCTTAATAATTGGAGTAATTACTGAAAAGAAATCTCTTGTATCAGCTTTATATGTTGCTTTACTTTCTACAACTTTTAATCCTAAATCTTTAGCAATTTTGATCCCGTTGTCTCTTTGGTTAAGTGGGTCAGCTGCATTTGCTGCAATAAAAGCAACAGTTTTTACATCTTTATTATCTTTTAACCATTTATAAACTGATGGTTCCCATTGGTATGAAGCAATCATTCCAAATACAGCATAGTTTGCTGGTTTTACATATAAACTTTTGTCAAATGCATATGGGAAATAAACAATTTTGTTTCTTTCTGCAATTGGTTTTACTGCAATTGCTTGTGCATCATCATTTGGACCAACAACATATTTAATACCCTCTTGAGCCATTTTTTCCATACCTGCAACAGCAATTTTTGGATCGTATGCATCATCAAAAGGTACAATTTCTACTTTGTATTTTTTACCACCAATCTCAACTCCCCCTTGGTTGTTGTATATTTCTGCAGATGTTTCCATTGATCTTACATTTGAAGTCCCCCATGCAGCATTTGCTCCTGAAAGTGTACCTACAAAACCAATTTTTATACTTTCTTGAGCTAAAAGAGTAGAACTTAGCATCCCTACTGCTAAACCTATTTTCAGAAATCTTTTCATAATTTTATCTCCTTTTTTTGTTTAAAAAATTTATCATTGATAAACTATGAAATCATCTTATCAGACTGTCTACAATTATTGTAGACAATAATTGTCTACAAAATAAACAATTAAAAAATATTATCTAACATCTAATTCTGAATATTAAATATACAATTACTATGTTGACTATGTATCCATAATAAAATATCATCTAAGAAAGTGTACACAATAATTGTATACAATAATTAAAGGAAATAAAAATGTTAAAAATAAAGATTACTAAAGTTGTAGCGTCTGTACTATTATTAGGAACAACACTTTTATGTGCTAATCAATTAGAAGATATTAAATCTTCAGGTGTTGTAAAAATTGCAGTACCACAAGATTTTCCTCCATTTGGTTCGGCATCTAAAGATATGAGTGTTCAAGGTTATGATATTGATATGGCAAAATATATTGCGGATAAATTAAATGTAGATTTAAAACTTATTCCAGTTACAAGTGCAAATAGAATTCCTTATTTAAAAACAGGAAAGGCTGATTTAATTATTTCAAGTTTAGGTAAAAATCCACAAAGAGAAAAAGTGATTGATTTTTCAAATGCTTATGCTCCTTTCTTCTTAGGTGTATTTGGTTCTAAAGATGTAAATGTAGCTTCAGCAAAAGATTTAAGTGGAAAAACAATTGGTGTAACAAGAGGTTCAGTTGAAGATTTAGAATTAAGTAAATTAGTTGGTTCTGATGTAACAATTAAAAGGTTTGAAGATAATAATACAACAATTTCAGCATATGTATCAGGTCAAGTAAAGTTAATTGCAACTGGAAATTTAATTATCAGCGAAATAGCTAATAAGTATCCAGATGTTGCACCTGAAACAAAATTTTCAATCAAGAATTCTCCTTGTTATGTTGGATTAAAGAAAAAACAACCAGAATTAAAGAAATTTTTAAATGATTTAATTGGTGAATTAAAATCAAATGGCAAGTTAAATAAAACTTCACAAAAATGGTTAAAGATAGATTTACCAAAAGACTTATAAGAATTTAAAATGGATTATGAGTTTGATTTTGTAGGTATTTTACCATACTATAAAGATATCTTAAATGGTATTTTATTAACTATAGAAATCACTGCAGCGACAACTATTTTAGGAGTAGCTGCAGGAGTTCTGGGAACTGCATGTAGAGTAGGTAGAAATAAATTTTTACAAAACCTTATTGGAGCTTTTGTAGAAGTTATTAGAAATACACCTTTTATCGTGCAACTATTTTTTATCTTTTTTGGTTTACCTGCTTTAGGAGTAAAACTTACTGCATTAGAAGCAGGTATGATTGCAATGATAGTTAACCTTGGAGCATACTCTACTGAGATAATTAGAGCTGGAGTTGAATCAACTTCAAAAGGGCAATGGGAAGCTGGGAAAACTTTAGGGTTAAGATGGTCACAAATCTTTTTCCATATTGTATTACCACAAGCTTTTAAAAAAGTTTCACCTGCACTGATTAGTCAATGTATTATTGTTATGTTAGGTTCTTCTGTATTATCACAGATTTCAGTTGAAGAACTTACTTTTACTGCAAATTTTATTCAATCAAGAACTTTTTTGAGTTTTGAGTCTTATTTTATAATCACTATTGTCTATTTAGCTTTAGCAGTGATTTTAAGATTTATATTAACAAAAACTAGTAATAGATTATTTAATAAAGGTTAAAAATGGAACAGTTTACTACATTAGATATATTTCAAAACTTGTTATTAGCTGCAAGATGGACAGTATTGTTATCATTGATAGCTTTTATTGGTGGAGGAATAGTAGCTGGAATACTTTTAGTATTTAGAATGACTAATAATAAAGTATTGACAGCTTTAATAAATATTTATGTGGAGGTTTTCCAAGGAACACCTCTTCTAATGCAACTTTTTCTTGCTTTTTTTGGTTTATCTTTAATAGGGATAGATATAGGAGCATGGGCAGCAGCAAGTTTAGCTTTAACGCTATTTACTAGTGCTTTTCTTTGTGAAATATGGAGAGGTTGTCTTGATTCAGTTGACAAAGGACAATGGGAAGCTTGTAAAACAATGGGATTAAATTATTATCAAGCAATGTTTCATGTAATAATTCCCCAATCAGTTAGATTAGCAACAGCACCAACTGTAGGTTTTTCAGTCCAAGTTGTAAAAGGAACAGCATTAGCTTCAATTATTGGGTTCGTTGAACTAACAAAAGCTGGAACAATGTTAAACAATGCAACATTTGAACCATTTAAAGTGTTTACAATGGTTGCTATTTTGTATTTTGTAATTTGTTTTCCACTTACAAAATATAGTAAATATTTAGAAAGGAAATTAAATGTCGCTAGTTAGTTTAGAAGGTGTGCATAAATATTATGGGGAAAAACATATTCTAAAAGGGATTGATTTAGAAGTTAAAGCAGGAGAGGTTCTTTCTATAATAGGAAGATCAGGCTCAGGAAAGAGTACACTTCTTAGATGTATCAATGGTTTAGAAGAACACCAAGAAGGAAATATTGTCGTTGGTAATCTAGAAGTTACAACTGATGATTTACAACTTCAAAAAATAAGTAAAGTGTGCGGTATGATATTTCAAAGTTTTAATTTATATCCACATAAAACAACTGGAGAAAATGTAATGTTATCTCCTTTGTTAATTCTTGGTATGAATAAAAAAGAGGCAAAAGAATTAGCTATGAAATGCCTAAAAAAAGTTGGTATGGAGCAATTCTTTGACCAGTATCCAGAAAGTTTATCAGGTGGACAAAAACAAAGGGTTGCAATAGCAAGGTCTTTAGCTATGTCTCCAAAAGTATTATTATGTGACGAGATAACATCAGCTCTTGATCCAGAATTAGTTGGTGAAGTTTTAAAGGTACTTGAAGAACTTGCAAGTGAAGGAATAACATTAATTTTAGTTACACATGAAATGAACTTTGCAAGGGATATAGGAGATAGAGTTATCTTTATGCATGATGGCTTAATTTGGGAAACTGGGAAAAGTGAAGAGGTCTTTGCAAATCCACAAACAAAAGAGTTACAAGGTTTTCTTTCATCTGTACTATAAAATAGTCAATTCTGACTGTTTTATAGGGAAGTAAACCTAATTTTTACTTTGCTTTATTATGTAATCTTTGAAAACTTAAAAGAGTAATTAAAAGTAAAAGTAGAAAAATGCAGAAATATGTAACTCCATCATATTTATAATATTCCCATAAGATTGAGGGTAAAAAAGTTCCTAAACATCCACCTAGATAGAAAAAGGTTTGATGAACAATGGCTATTTTTTCTTTTTCATTTGGAATTAGTTCAAAAATATAACTAGGGCTTGCAGATTGTGCACTAAACATACCCATAGTAACAAAAGCAATTCCTATAATAACACTAGTAACTGAATTTGTTAATGTAAAAAGTATTCCTAAAATTAAAAGAAAAATTCCTACATATATAATCTTTAAGTGACCAAAAATACCTGAAATCCTTCCTGCTAAGGGGCTTACAAATATACCTAATATTAATACTAAAAATATATTTCCTACTTGATGGCTATTTAGATTAAAGGGTTCTTGAGCTAAATGATATGTTACAAAAGTAGAAATAGCCATAAAAGAAAAGAATACTACAGTTGGAACTAAAAGAGCTGTTAATATTTTTATATTTGAAATATATTTTAATAACTCTTTTGTAGTAATTCCTTTTTTTTCGTGATGGATTTTCTGTGTTTTAGGGAAAGTAAATATTATAACAATAAAAGCAATAGCTAATAAAATAGCAAAAACAAGAAACGCTTTTTGCCATGAATAAAGAAATGTTAGCCAACCAACTAATAATCTTCCTATTACAGCTCCAAAACTTGTTCCTGCCATATATATTCCTATTCCCATAGACCTATGCTTTTCAGAATAAATCTCTTGAATATATGAAAGTATAATTGCCGTAATTCCTGGTAAGAATACTCCTTGTAAAAATCTGCTAAAAAGTAAAGCATAAAAATTTGTAGCTAATGCGGAAATTAAAACAGAGATAAAAAGAAAAAAAGTACAAACAACCATAATATTTTTCTTTTCAAAACGATTGATTATTGGAATATAAAAAGGAGTGGCTATCATTAAGACAAAGAGCATGCCAGATAGTAAAAGGTTTGTTTGTAAAATACTAATATTAAATTCTTGTTTTATTACAGGTAAAATTGCCTGTGGAGTATAGATTGTTGAAAATATTATGGATACTACAAAAAAAACTGTAAATGAGATTTTAAGTGATGAACTTTGCATTCAAGTTCCTTACTTTTTAAAGTTTACAAGAGCGTATTTTAGTCAGTAAGCATTAAATAAAAATTAACTTGCATTTTTATAATCGATTTGTATAGATTACATACAGCTTTATTTTTTCATCTAAGTAACCATTTAGTTGTAAAGATATACAATATTTAAAAAATTTTTTTAAGTTTAAAATAAACAAGAAATCATTCTAAGGAATTCATTATGAAATTAAGTTCAATTCTTAAAAGTGCTCTTATGTCAACACTTTTAGTATCTTCTGCTTTACAAGCTAAACCTGTATATGTTGCAACAACTGCAATTGTAGAACATCCAGCATTAGATGCTGTAAGAGATGGAGTTAAACAAGCATTAATTGACAATGGTTATAGTGGTGATAAACTTAAGTTTACTTATGAAAGTGCTCAAGGAAAACCAGATATTGCTTCACAAATTGCAAGAAAAATGGTAGGTGAAGAGCCTGATATCATTGTTGCTATTGCAACACCATCAGCTCAAGCAGCAGTTACTGCTACTAAATCAATTCCAGTTGTATTTTCAGCTGTAACAGATCCTTTAGCTGCAAAACTTGTTCCACATTTAGAAAAACCAAGTGGAAATGTTACAGGTCTGTCTGATATGGCAAATCTTAAAGAGCATTTAGAGTTAATAAAAGAGTTTATCCCTAATCTGAAAGCTGTAGGAATTCCATACAATCCAGGTGAAGCTAACTCTGTATCAATGTTAGCTTCGATGAAAAAAGAAGCTTCTAAAATGGGAATTGAAATTGTTGAAGCAGCAGCTCCAAAATCTTCTGATGTAATGATTGCAGCTAAACAATTAGTTGGTAAAGTAGATGCTATTTATTGTTCAACTGATAATACTATTATCTCAGCTGTTGAATCTGTTGTAAAAGTTGGTATTGATGCTCAAGTTCCAGTTTTTGCTAGTGATACAAGTACAGTTGAAAGAGGAGCAGTTGCAGCTGTTGGTTATAACTACTTCGATATGGGCAAACAAACTGGTGATATTGTTGTAAGAATTTTAAAGGGTGAAAAACCAGGAAATATTGATGTAAAAATGGCAAAAGGAACAGACCTATATATTAATTTAAAAATGGCTAAAAAAATGGGTGTTAAAGTTCCAGAATCAGTACTTGAAAAAGCTACTAAAACTATTAAATAATTAAAAAGTTGTTAATTTGTCACTTTATGCTTTTTTAGGAACACTTGAAATAGGGTTCATTTATGGTTTAGTTGCAATGGGAGTCTATCTTACTTTCCGTATTTTAGATTTTCCAGATTTAACTGTTGATGGAAGTTTTACATTAGGAGCAGCTGCAACTGCTGCTCTAATAGTCTCTGGAGTAAACCCTTATTTAGCAACTTTATTAGGTACACTTGCAGCTGCTTGTGCTGGTATTGTTACAGCTTGGTTAAATTTACGTTTTAATATTCTTCATCTGTTAGCAAGTATTCTTACAATGACTGCTTTATACACAATAAATCTTCGTGTGATGGGAAAACCAAACCTTTCTTTAATAATGGAGCCTACTATGTTAACTCCCTTTGAAGATTTAGGAATACCAGCTATGTATCTAAAAGTTATATTTGTAGCTGTTTGTGCAATTATTGGTGGTTTATTATTGGCGTGGTTCTTATATACTCAATATGGTTTAGCAATGAGAGCAGTTGGTTCTAATAAAAGAATGGCACAAGCAAATGGTATTGTAGTAAAAGAAAAAGTTTATGTAGGACTTGCTTTATCAAATGGTTTAGTAGGACTAGGAGGAGCTTTATTTGCACAAACAAGTGGTTTTGCAGATTCAACAATGGGAATTGGAACTATTGTTGTAGGACTTGCTGCTGTTATTATAGGTGAATCTTTATTTGGAACAAAATCAATGTTGGTTGTTGTATTAAGTTGTATTCTAGGTTCTATTTTTTATAGAATTGCTGTATCTATGGCACTTAATGCAGACTTTTTAGGTTTCCAAGCATCTGATTTAAATCTAATTACAGCTGTACTTGTTACCTTATCATTAATATTCCCAAAATTAAGAAGTGAATATAAATCAAAAAAAGCAAAAAGGAAAAAAGTATGATTGCTTGTAAAGATTTACATGTTACTTTTAATCATGGTTTAGCAACTGAAAAGTTAGCTTTAAGAGGCGTTGATTTAACTATACCTGCTGGTGAGTTTGTAACTGTTATTGGCTCAAATGGTGCAGGAAAATCAACCTTACTTAATACTATTGCAGGTGATATTGAAGCAACACATGGACAGATATTTTTTAATGATAGAGATGTTACAGCCTTACCAGCATCAGGTCGAACAAAAGATATTGCAAGAGTATTTCAAGATCCGCTTGCTGGAACTTGTGGGGATTTAACAGTTGAAGAGAATATGTGTCTAGCTTATGGTAGAGGCAAAAAAGGTACTTTATCTTTAGCATTAAATAGCAAACTTAGAAAACTTTTTAAAGAGCAGTTAAGTAGGCTTAATCTAGGACTTGAAGATAGATTAACTTCTCAAATGGGTCTTTTATCTGGAGGTCAGCGACAATCAGTTAGTCTTTTAATGTCTGCTTTACAACCAAGTAGTATTTTACTTTTAGACGAACATACAGCAGCTTTAGATCCAAAAACAGCTGCACTTATTATGGATATTACTTCACAAATTATTGAAGAAAAATCATTAACAGTAATGATGGTAACTCACTCTATGAGACAAGCTTTAGACCATGGATCTAGGACTATTATGTTACATGAAGGTAAAATTATCTTTGATTTAACAGGTAAAGAAAGATCTGGTTATGAAGTGAAAGATCTACTTAATTTATTTGCCCTTGCAAGACAAGATGGCGAAGAATTAGATGATGATAAATTATTATTAGACAGTTAAACATAGTTTTTTAACTATGTTACTGTTTCCCTAGATTAAACTCTTTTTTATCAATATTTTTTCTATATATATTCCAAAGTTCTTTTTGTCTGTTTTTTATATCAATCATTTTATTTGAAGAAATAGATCCTAAAATCATTTTTTTAGATTTTGAAAAAGTAAATGAATCAAATCCCTTTTTATGTAAAGTTTTTAAAAACTCTTCATTGTCTTTTGTTTTGATATATATTTTTAAATAGATATAGTTTTCACTTTCATGCCTTTTAATATAATCTTTTAAATCTTTTCCTAATACTTCAAAGTTTTCGTAATATTCAAGCTTTTTATTACATAAAAATTTATTTCTAACTAACATAGAATCAAAATCAAAATGCTCATAACTTCTCCCTTGAGTTAAGATATCAGAGTAAAAGAAAGTAGAATTTTCATCGGCATCTATTCTAAGTAGTTGTAAAAGTTTTGAGTCTTTATATAAAATTAGTTCATCATTTAGAAATTCTAAATTTGAGTTTTCTAACTTGATATTTAGATAGTTTATTCCATACTCTTTTTTTGATGGATAAACTTTTGTTGCTGATTCAGTTGTAATAATTGAGTTTGAATCTTCAAGTTTAATATTTGTTTTAATTCTATCCTTTGGGAAGATTCCTTCCCCAATGCTTAGAAGCTTTATATAGTTTTCTTCTTCACTAAAATAGTAATATCTTGTTGGAAGTTGTAGTTTATTTAATGAAAATACTTCATCTTTAAAATTTATTGAGATACTCATTTATACTGATAAGTACTGTTCTACTATTTGATCATTTAGATCATCAATCTCACCTTTTGCAACAACATTTCCCCTATCAAGCAGATAGAAATCATCTCCGTGTCGTCTTGCAAATGGTAACTTTTGTTCAACTAATATAACAGTTATCTTCTCCTCTTTTGTAAGATAGTCTATTACTCCTCCAATTTGTTGTACGATATTTGGTTGAATACCTTCACTTGGCTCATCAAGGATTAGAAGTTTAGGTTCTAAACATAAAGCTCGCCCAATTGCTAATTGTTGTTGTTGACCACCAGAAAGGTCTCCACCTTTTCTTTTTAGCATATCTTTCAAAACTGGAAATAATTCATATATTTTATCAGGAACTTGCTTTAAGCCATTTCTATTACCTAAAAGCCCTATTTCTAGATTTTCTTTAACTGTTAGTTGAGGAAATATTTCCCTTCCTTGTGGAACATAACCTATTCCAAGTCCTGCTCTTTTTTCACTACCAAGTTTACTTATGTCTTTGTCTTCAAAAACTATTTGACCATTTTTTATTGGAATTAATCCCATAATAGCTTTTGCTAAAGTTGTTTTACCAACTCCATTTCTTCCCATAAGACAAGTACATTTTGCTTTTTCAATCTCTAAGTTTAAATCCCAAAGAGTGTGACTTTGTCCATAAAATTGGTTTAAATTTTTAATGTTTATCATTTTACTCTCCTAGATATACTTTTCTTACTTTCTCATTATTTTGAACTTCTTTCATAGAACCTTCTGCTAAAACTGAACCTTCATGAAGTACAGTAACCTTTTTTGCAATACTTCTAATAAACTCCATATCATGTTCTACGACAACAACTGAGTGACTTTTTGAAAGTTCTGTTAATATTTGTGCAGTTTTTTCAACTTCCCCTGGAGTCATACCTGCAACTGGTTCATCTACAAGTAGAAGTTTAGGGCTTTGCATAAGAAGCATTCCTATTTCAAGCCACTGTTTTTGCCCATGTGAAAGAATTGAAGCACGATTTTGATAATGCTCTTTTAGTCCTATTAACCCCATAGTCTCTTCTATTTTATCTTTTTGTTCTCCACTCAAACTTGCAAATAATGTTTTATAGAATCTTTTATCTTCTTTCATTGCAAGTTCAAGGTTTTCAAAAATTGTATGCCCTTCAAAAACTGTAGGCTTTTGGAATTTCCTTCCAATACCAATTTCGGCAATATTTGGTTCATCTAATTCTAAAAGATTAGCTGCTTTTCCAAAAATAACATCCCCTTTATCTGGCTTTGTTTTTCCTGTAATAACATCCATCATTGTTGATTTTCCTGCACCATTTGCTCCAATGATACATCTTAACTCTTCATATTCAATTGATAAAGATAAAGAGTTTAAAGCTTTAAATCCATCGAAGCTAACAGTAACATCATCTAAATAAAGAATTCTGTCACCTTTTTTTAAATCTCCTACATTTTGTTCTTGATTGTGCTTAAGCAGTAACATTTGTAAGCTCCTCTTTTTCTTTTTTGAAGTTCATTTTTGAAATAAGTCCAACTACACCTTTTGGTAAGAATAATGTTACTACAACAAATAAACCACCTAAAGCGTATAACCAAACTTCTGGAAGAGCAGATGTAAAATATGTACTTGCATAATTTACGATAAAGGCTCCAACTATGGCACCATATAAAGTTCCACGTCCTCCAATGGCAACCCAAATAACTAACTCAATGGAAAAAAGTGGTGAAAATACATTTGGATTTATGATTCCAACTTGTGGTACATATAAAGCTCCTGCAACACCAGCCATAGCAGCACTTACAATAAAAATAAAAAGTTTATATTGCTCAACTTTATATCCTATAAATCTAGTTCTACTCTCTGCGTCCCTGATTGCTATACAAACACGCCCTAATCTTGAGTTCATAATAAATCTTGCGATTAGATATCCTACAAAAAGAGCAAGAAAAGATACAATAAGTAAAGCAATTCTTGTACTATCTGCTTGTAAATCAAATCCTAAAATATCTTTGAAATCTGTAAGTCCATTATTTCCACCAAATCCCATATCATTTCTATAAAATGCTAACATAAGGGCATAAGTCATAGCTTGGGTTATAATTGATAAATAAACTCCTGTAACTCTAGATCTAAATGCTAAGTAACCAAATACAAAAGCAAGCACTCCAGGAACTAACATAATCATAATAAGTGTAAAAATAGGATTATCAAAACCATACCAAAACCAAGGTAATTCTTTTAGGTTCATAAATACCATAAAATCTGGTAAATCAGGGTTTCCATAAACTCCCCTATCCCCTATTTGCCTCATTAAGTACATCCCCATTGCATATCCACCAAGGGCAAAAAATGCTCCATGACCAAGACTTAAAATTCCTATATAACCCCATACTAAATCAAGGGCAAGGGCAAGAAGAGCAAAAGCTAAATATTTACCAAGTAAGGTAACTGTATATGTAGAAACATAAAATACTGAATCTTGTGGTAAAACAAGGTTTGCAAAAGCAACATACATAACTACTAATGCAAGTATTCCTAATACTATTTTACCACCTTTGTCATTTTCTAAAATCTGTAAAAATATTGGTTTTCGTTTCATCATTTTTTCCACCTTAATCTTGTGCATCTCGACCTTTTTGAGGGAAAAGTCCTCTAGGTCTTTTTTGAATAAATAAGATAATAAATACAAGAATAATTACTTTTGCTAAAACAGCTCCAGCAACTGGTTCCATAAATTTATTGATTTCACCAAGTGTAATTGCTCCAATTAGTGTTCCCCATAGATTTCCAACTCCACCAAATACAACAACCATAAAACTATCTACAATATACGCTTGTCCTAAGTTTGGTCCCACATTTGTAAGTTGAGATAAAGCAACACCAGCAATACCAGCAATACCTGAACCAATACCAAAAGTCATAGCATCTATCCATGAAGTTCTTATCCCCATAGCTTGTGCCATTTGTCTATTTTGAGTAACAGCTCTCACTTTTAGCCCAAGAGAAGTTTTATTTAGAACCATTAATATTCCAACAAATACTAATAAAGCAAAAATAATGATATATAACCTATTATATGTAAGAGAAAGAGCAGAATTAACTTCTAATGCTCCACTCATCCAAGAAGGAGTTTTAACTTCTTGATTTAAAGGAGAATAGATTGTTCTAACAACTTGTTGTAGGATTAAACTAATCCCAAAAGTAGCAAGTAAAGTCTCTAAAGGTCTTCCATAAAGGTGTCTAATAACAAGTCTTTCAATAATAATACCAACAATACCACTTACAATAAATGCAGCAGGAATAGCTATTAAAATTGAGTATTCTATTAAGTTTGGCATAATTTGCTGAAGAGTATATGTTGTATAAGCTCCAATCATCATCATTTCACCATGGGCCATATTAATAACTTTCATTACACCAAAAGTAATTGCAAGTCCAATAGCTGCAAGAAGTAAAACAGAACCCATGCTAAGACCAAAAAATGCTTTTTCAACAACTGCATAATATGATCTAATTGTTTCAACATTTCCTAAAGAAGATTTTGCAGTTTTTATAAGCTCTTTTGAGTTGTTTTCATTGTTGATAATCTCTTTTAATGCAATAATTGTTTGGTTTGAAAGATAATCACCTAATTCTTTAGCTGCTATTAATTGTTCCTTGCCTTTAGAATATTTTGCTTTTAAAATAGTATTTGCTTCTACCAAAATCTCTTTTACATCACTATCTTTTTCTTTTTTTAATGCTTTTGAGATAAGTAATTTAGAGTCTTTATCAAGATTTTTTAGTAAATTTTTTGCAGATATTAATCTTTTTTCTTTTTTCTTTGAGAATAGATTCATCTCTGCTAATTTATTTTTAATAATACTTCTTAATCTATTGTTTGATTTTACTTTACTAAAATTTCTTCTACTTTGAGGTTCTAAATCCTTTGAAGTAAAAAAGTTTTTAGTATGATAATTTCTTCCCTCTTTTTTTACTAAAACAACAAACTCTTTATTATCTTTTTTATAATAAAGGTCTCCATCTTTGATTTTAGTAAATAGAGTATTTATTCTATCATCGTCTGCATATTTATCTGCAAGTTCGATAATAACTTTTTGTTTAGTTTTTAAACTGTCAATTTGAAGTTGCTTTATATCTTCTTCAAAGTTTGCAAAAAGTGAAGTGATAAAAAATAGATTAAGAAAGACTATCTTTAATATATTAGTTTTCATGCAAGTACCTTTATAAAAAAAGAGGAGAAATCCCAGAAGATAAGCTCCTCTTTTTTGTTTAGTTTTTTAGTAGTTTTGTCCAGAACATTGTTTAGTTTTTGTGTTGTAGTTACCACAATTTATAGGGTCAGTCCAATCTGCAATAACATCTTTAGATGAAGGTAAGAAGTCAGACCAAGCATCTCCTGCAACTTCACCATCAGTAGAGTAAACAGTTTCAAATTGCCCATCTTCTTGAATCTCACCAATAAGTACAGGTTTTGTTAAGTGGTGGTTTTTAAGCATTTTAGCTGTTCCACCAGTTAAGTTAGGAACCTCAAGACCAATAATAGCTTTACTAACTTTATCAACATCAGTAGTACCAGCTTTTTCAACAGCTTTTACCCAAAGGTTAAATCCAATATAAGTAGCTTCCATAGGGTCATTGGTAACTCTTTTATCATCTTTGATATATTTTTTCCACGAATCAATAAAATCATAGTTTAAATCAGAGTCTGCACTTTGGAAATAGTTCCATGCTGCAAGGTGACCAACAAGTGGTTTTGTATCAATACCTGATAACTCCTCTTCCCCTACTGAGAATGCAACAACAGGAATATTTTCTGCACTAATACCTTGATTTGCTAACTCTTTATAAAATGGAACATTTGCATCACCATTGATTGTAGAAACAACTGCTGTTTTAGCCCCAGTTGAACCAAATTTTTTAATATCACTTACAATACTTTGCCAATCAGAATGACCAAATGGAGTATAGTTAATCATAATATCAGAAGCTTTTACGCCTTTTGCTTTTAAATATGATTCTAAGATTTTGTTTGTTGTTCTTGGATATACGTAGTCAGTCCCTGCTAAAACCCATCTTTTAACACCAACTTCATTCATTAAGTAATCAACTGCTGGAATAGCTTGTTGATTTGGCGCCGCACCTGTATAGAATACATTTTTAGATGACTCTTCCCCTTCATATTGTACAGGATAAAAAAGAAGTCCATTTAACTCTTCAACAACAGGAAGAACAGATTTTCTAGAAACAGAAGTCCAACAACCAAAAGTTACATCAACTTTATCTTTAGTTAGTAATCCTCTCATTTTTTCAGCAAACAGTGGCCAGTTTGAAGCAGGATCAACTACTACAGGTTCAAGCTTTTTCCCTAGAACTCCACCTTTTTTGTTTTGTTCTTCAATAAGCATTAAAACTGTATCTTTTAATGTAGTCTCTGAAATTGCCATAGTTCCAGATAAAGAGTGTAAAACACCAACCTTGATTGTATCAGCAGCTTGAGCTAATGATGTCATAGCAACTAATGCTGCAATCGATAAAGATTTAGCAAACAACTTTTTCATATTTTCTCCTTTGAAATTAAAATATCTATTTTGATATTCTTTGGAAGTAGTATAAAAAAGTAGTGTTGTCTTAGTGTTTCTTTTTGTTGATAAGTTTGATTTTACTGGTTAGTTTTTATACATAGATTTACATAGTTTTGAGAGTTTCTCAAACTGAAACTCTTCGAGTAAGTCCCTTATATGAGTACTTGTATCTTTATTTATAGTATTTGAATCAAGTATTTCAAATATTGAGTCTTTATCTAATGTACTTGTATAGTCATCAATTTTTTTTGCAATAGCTTCTTCTAAGATAAACTTTTGCTTTTCTAAAGAAGAGTTATTTTTATAATTAAATTCAATGTTTAAAAGCTTTTCTAGTGTTTTAATAATATCTACTTCCTCAAAAGGTTTAGGCAAAAAGTGATCTGCACCACTATTTAAAGCTTCTTTTTTATCGTCTTCAAAAACATTTGCTGAAATAGCTACTATAGGAATATTTTTAATTTTTTTTATAAGCTTTGTTGCTTCAAGACCATTTAGATTAGGCATTTGAATATCCATAAAGATTAAATCAATAGAGTTATTTTTTAGTTTTTCAATAACCTCTTGTCCATCATTTGCTTCAATAGTTTTAATATTGTATGAATTAAGTAGCTGTACAAGTAAGTCTCTATTTGCTTTTGTATCATCTGCAACAATAACTTGAAAATTTAAATTTTCAGGAATACTTACTTCATACTCTTTATTGATATCTTTTTCTTTAAAATGTTTGATTCTTTGTATTTCAATATTAAACAAAAAGCTACTTCCTTTATTTATTTCACTTGTAACTTCTATTGCTCCTTTCATCTTTTCAATAAGCTCTTTGGTAATGGTAAGCCCTAATCCTGAACCATTATGTTTATGCTTTTTTTCTTCAATTTGTTCAAAGGGTTTAAAAATAAGATTTAATGCATCCTTACTCATTCCTATTCCTGTATCCTTTATCGTTACATAAAGTTTTGAATCTTTCTCTTTTATAAGAGCTTCGATTGTTCCTTGCTTTGTGAACTTTAGGGCATTACCTAAAATATTTATAAATATCTGTTTTAATCTTTTTTCATCACATTTAATATATCTAGGCAAATTTTCATCTTTTTGCAAGTTAAAATTTAAGGCTTTTTCTTGACATCTTGAAGTAAATATTGATTCTATTTCTTCTAAAAAAGAGTATAAATCAAATTCATTTGCTTCTATTTGCAGTTTCCCTGCTTCTATTTTTGCAAATTCCAAAATCTCATTTATCAAAGAAAGTAAATGTTTTCCACTACTATAAATAGTATTGATATTTTGAACTTCTGTTTTATCTATATTTTTAGACTTTTTTAAAAGAGTTGCAAATCCTAAAATTGCATTTAAGGGTGTTCTTAATTCGTGGGACATATTTGTTAGAAATAGTGACTTAGATCTATTTGCTTTTTGTGCTTCAAGGGTCGCTTGTTTTAATTGGTTTTCATACTCTTTTCTTTTTGTAATATCTGAAAAAACAACAACTGACCCTTCTAAAATACTAGAGTCATTACTATAAATAGGAGTACTAACATAATCAATAGGGAAAAGTTGCCCTGTTTTAGAATAAAATGTTTGCTCCTCATTTTGAATAAGCATTAATCTCTCTTTTTGTTGAGCACCTTTTTTAAATAAGTGTTTTCCAATAGTTTTATTTAGATATTTACCAATTAAATCCTTTGAACTATATCCTAATATCTTTGAAGCTGTTGGATTTACAAAAATAAATCTTCCTTTAGCATCAAGACCAAAAATACCCTCACCTGCTAAATCTAGAATTCTTCTATTTTGTTTTTGTGATTCCATTAGTTGAATAGCATTATCTTTAAATACTTCAACTGCTCCAATCATTTCACTTATTTCATCCATAAATACTTTTTGTGGTAAAGCTATATCCATTTTATTTTTAGAAAGTTCAAGCATACCTTTATTTAATATCTCTATTGGATGAATAATTCTATGCAGTATTACAAAAACAAAAGAGAAAACAAAAAGAATAATCAAAAATAAAACAGCAACAGATAGATAAGTCTCCATTGTTTTTACAGTCTGTCTAGCTTCATTAACTCTTTGCTGTGTTCTTGTTTCAAAGGCTTTGTAAAACTTATTTAGAGGTTTCATAATAGCTATCTTTGCTTTATGGTATTTCTCCCCATGCATAATTTGTCTAGCAAGCTTAAAATCAGGCTCTTTTTTTATTGTATAGTTTCCTTTTTTATCTTGGAAAATACCTTTAATGGCATTCATAGCTTTTGTTTCTAGGTTTGTTAAATCATCGGATTCTTGTTGAGATTTGTACAATAAAGCAAGCTCTTCTTCTGGGAAACCTGCTTCTTTCATAAGTTGTCTTAGTGGAGTTTTTTCTCCATCAAGTTTTGGATTTGAGCCTTCAAGTGTATAAAAATCCCAAAAAATTCTATTGTAGTTTAAAGGTCTAGGTTTTTTCCCATTTCTTATATCAAGTACTGTATGAAACTGCTCTTTAAACATCTGCTTACCTGTAATAACATGTGTTCTAGCCATTCTTGTTAAGTCATCACTACTTTGTCTTAACTCATCTGCTAGTACTAAAGAACGATGTTGCATTTTATAGGCAGCTTCTAATTTATCTACTGCTTTTTGATACTCTCCTAAGATAAAAACAACACTTATAAGAGCGGTACTATTGATGATAAGTAAAATAATAAATAGTTGTTTAAGTTTCATACAGCTTGTCTATTTTCTTTCTGTTGTTTTCAGTTATAATAACTAAAAACCAAGATAATATTTGAGGTAATATGATTAAAAAATATACTATCTTAATCGTAGATGATAAGTTAGAAAATTTACAATATTTAAACAAAGTACTTAAAGAAGAGGATTATGATATTAGAGCTACTCCTGATGGAAAAGTAGCACTAGAAGCAGCAAAAAAAAATCCTCCTGATTTGATTCTTTTAGATATAAAAATGCCAAATATGAATGGCTATGAATTATGTAAGCTAATTAAAAAAGAAGAGTGCTTAAAAGACATTCCGATTATATTTATTTCAGCCTTAGATAGTATAAATGACAAGGTACAAGCTTTTGAAGAAGGAGGGGTTGATTATATATTACAAAGCCTTTTGAACCAAAAGAAATACAAGCTAGAATAAAAACCCAATTACAAATTCATAAAAATAAAATAGAAATACAAAGACTTTTGCTACAACAAGATTTATTTGTAAAAAAAATTATGCATGAAGTAAATACACCTATTTCAATAATCTCTTTAAATACCGACTTAATAGAACAACAATATGGACCTTCAAAACAAATTGAAACAATAAAAGCTTCAGTAAAAACTTTATCTTCTATATATGGAGACCTTTCATACAAAATAAAAAAACAATCAAGGGAATATAAAGTAACAAAAATAAATCTTTTAGAGTTTATTAGTTCAAGGGTATTATTCTTTGATGAGTTAGCAAATACAAAAGATATCCATATTAATTTAGAGTATAGCCATGAACTTTATATTTTAATGAATGAATACGAGTTTGAAAGAGTAATAGATAATACTTTAAGTAATGCAATTAAATACAGTAAAGCTTCAAATGAAATAAATATTTTCTTTGGAAAAGAAGAGGGCGAAACAATTATTTTTGTGGAAGATTTTGGAATTGGTATAGAAGATACTACAAAAGTTTTTGATGCTTATTATCAACAATCAAATAAAAAGTTAGGTTTAGGTTTAGGTCTTAATATAGTAAAAGAGATTTGTGATAAATATAATATCGATATTGAAATAAAGAGCAAAAAATCAGTGGGTACAAAGTTTATTTTTAATATTGGTGCTATAGTAAAGGAAGATTGATGAAGATATTTTTATTAGAAGATGATTTTTCTTTAAACAAACTAATTTGTAATGCTTTAGAAGATAGAGGCTTTTTTGTAACTAGTGTAGATGATGGTTATTCTGCAATGACTCATATTTTAAACAACAAATATGATTTATATATTTTAGATATAAATGTTCCTGGTTTTTCTGGACATGAGGTTTTAGAACAAATAAGAAAGGTAAATGAACAACTACCTGTAATAATTGTAAGTGCTCAACTTGACATTGATAATATCTCTAAAGCATATGATTTAGGTTGTAATGATTATTTAAAAAAGCCCTTTGAACTTGAAGAGCTTATTCTTCATATAAAATATCATATAAAAACAATTTTAAAAAATGATGTTGATAACGATATTATAGACTTAGGCTATGGATTAACTTTTGATTCAAAAGACCAAATACTTTATAAATTAGGGCATGAAATTGTACTAACTCATAAGGAGAAACTTCTTCTTACACTTTTTATAAATAATCTTGATAAAACAGTCTCTTCAGAGATGATTCACGAATATGTTTGGGATAATAAAGAGATGGAAGCTGTTAGTATGAGAAGTATGATTCATAAATTACAAAAAAAACTAAAAAGTGGAATGATAGTAAATATTCGGGGTGTTGGTTACAAAATGATAAGGAAAATAAAAGCATAAAATGTAATAATTTAAGCTATTTAATTATACATTTCTTTATTAAGGAAATTTGATGGGTTATATTTTTAGATGTTTTATCTTAATTGTTTTTTTATCCTCTTTATCTTTTGGAAGAAATGATAAGTTGTTCACAAAAAGTGAACTTGACTACATTAATAATAATCCTGTATTAAAAATTTCAATGCTTAACAATTTTGAACCTTTTTCTTTTGAATTAAGAAATAAACATAAAGGTTTTACTTTAGATATTTTAAAAAGAATAGAAAAAATCAGTGGACTAAAGTTTGAGGTAAAAACTTCAAGATGGTCTGATGCTTTAACAAGTTTTAAAGAAAAAGAAGTTGATTTAATATCAGATATCTCTTATACTGATGAAAGAACAGAATATGCTATATACACAAGTCCTTATTATGAGATTCCAACTTTTATATTTGGATTGAAAGCAAATTTAGAATATAAAGATAATAAAAGTTTAATAGGTAAAACTATTGCAGTTTCAAGAAGTACTTTTTATATAAAACAGTTAAAAAAACTTGGTATAAAAGTTTTAGAATTAGATACAAGTTTTGAAAAAGCACAAGCTGTAATTACTGGAAAAGCAGACTATTTTTTAGCTTCATATACTACAGGTCAAAAAGCAATAAGTGATAATACCTTTTATACTTTAAAAGTACATGGGGAGTTTACTTCTATAAAAAAAGAAGACTTAAGATTTGCAACTCATAAAGACAATATTATTTTAAGAGATATAATTGAAAAATCTTTAAATAAAATAGAACCTGAAGAGTTTTCATATTTAGCAAAAAAGTGGATAAATAATAGATTTGACAATCAAATAAATTTTACAGAACAGGAATTGTCTTTTATTAAATCTAATCCAACAATAAAGTACAGTGAAGTAAACTGGAAGCCTTTATCAATTATTGAAGATAATAAAATGAAAGGTATCATGGGGGAGTATTTAGACTTAGTTTCACAAAGAACAGGTTTAAATTTTGAGTTTATACCTTCAAAATCTTGGACTCATGTTTTGCAACAGTTTAAAGAAGGAAAAATTGATTTAGTTCCAGGAGTTGGTTCAAGTCCCCAAGAAAAACAATTAGGTTTAATTTCAAATAGATATGCTAAATATCCTTTTGTTATAGTAACAGATGATAGATATACTTATTTAGATAGTTTAGCTGATTTAAAGAATGCAACAATTGCTGTTCCAAAGTTTTATACAAGTTATAATTTTATAATTAAAAACTATCCTAATATGAAGCTTTTTATAACTGAAGATATTCCAGAAGCTTTAATTGCAGTAGAAAATGGAAAAGCAGATGCTTTTGTTGGTCATATTGCAACTTCTTTGTATTATATTTCTGAATTACATCTAAAAAACTTGAAAGTTGCAGGGACTACTGCATTTGATATCGAACATCACTATTTAATACAAAAAGATATGCCTTTATTATTGTCAATAATTGACAAAGCATTTAATTCTATAACTTTACAAGAAAGAAAAGATATAAATTCTAATTGGATTCAAACAACGGTTGTAGAAAAGAAAATAGACTATAAATTAGTATTCTTAGTTTTCTTTATTTTTATTATCATTCTAACAGTATTTATTTATAGACAAAATATATTAAAAAAATATAACGAAAGACTTAAAGAGTCTTATTCTGATATACAAAGTATTATGAATTCTACAATGGAAGCAATCCTAATTACAGAAAATAGAAAATGTATAGAAGTAAATGATTCTGCAGTTGAACTTTTTGGATATTCATCAAAAGAAGAGATGATTGGACAAGATTTATTGAATTTTATATCAAAAAAACATAGAAGTCTTGTTAAAAATAAAATAAAAAATACAGTAAAAGATCCTTATGAGTTAGAGATTTTAACAGAAAATAGAACAAATATTAAAGCGCTAGGGAAGGGTGTAAACTTAAAGCTTAGTGGGAAAAATGTAAGAATTTCTTCACTTATTGATATCTCTGATATTAAAAATAAAGAAAAACTTTTAATTGAACAATCTAAAATGGCAGCATTAGGTGAAATGATAGGTCATATTGCTCATCAATGGAGACAACCTTTGAGTGTAATAACAGTAATTACAACAAGTTGGGAAGTTTATGAGGAACTAGGAATCTTTGATAAGAAAAAAGTTTTAGATGAGGGTAAATTGATTTTATCTAATGCAAAATATTTATCACAAACTATTGATGACTTTAGACATTTTATAAAAGGTGAAAACTCTTCTTCTGAGTTTAATATTAAAGATTTAATTGATAATTTAATAAGGCTATTAAACCCTTCTATTCAAAATGAACAAATAACTTTAATCTTAAGTAATAAAATAAATAAACAATTAATAGGTGGACAAAATAATATTCTTCAAGCTTTAATAAATATCATAAATAATTCAATTGATATTCTAAAACAAAAAAATGAAGACAAACTTATATTTTTAGAAGTAAAAGAAAATAAAGAAAATAAAGTGCAAATCATTATAAAAGACAATGGTGGCGGAGTAAATGAAAATATTATTAATAAAATCTTTGAGCCATATTTTACAACAAAACACCAATCCCAAGGAACAGGGCTTGGTTTATATATGACATATAATATATTAGAAAAAGCAAATGCTTCTATTGAGGCAAAAAATTGTAAATTCACTTATAATAAAAAAGAGTACAAAGGTCTTAGCTTTACTATTACTTTTTAAGAATAAACTCTTTATCAAACTCTTGATATATATCTTTATTCTTTGAGTATATTTTATAAATTGCACCTTTGTATTTAAACTCTAAATAATTTGCTTGCAACCACAATCTATAAGAACCACTGTGTTTAATTCTTGTTTGTTTAGAAATAGTTTTATTTAAATACTCTTCAGCAACTTCATCACAAACACCATAAATAGGGTCACCTAAAATAGTATGACCGATTGAATTAAGATGTATTCTTATTTGATGTTGTCTTCCTGTAATTGGATTAACTTCTATTAGTGTTAAGTCTTTATCTTTATTGTACTTTAAAGGCTTTACATTAGTTATTGATTCTTTTCCTTCTTCTTTAGAACATGTTGCCATTCTAACGCCAATAGCTTTTCCCTCTTTTTTTAGGTTTTTATCAATAGTTATTTCTTTTTCAAGTTTACCTTTTACAATGGCAAGATAAGCTTTTTTATACTCTTTTTTTTCAAACATAGTTGCGAGGGCATTAGTAGTTTTATTATTACGTCCTACTAAAACTAAACCAGAAGTTTCTGCATCAATTCTATGGGCTTGATTAGCTTTGTCTCCAAAGTGATATCTTATTTCATCCAAAAGTGAATATTCCGTGCTTTTAGATATAGGGTGAATCATTAAGTTAGATGGCTTATCAAAAATAGCAAAATCAGTAAATGTAATAAGAGGATTAAGTCCTCTAGTATGTCCCTCAAAAACAGCCATGTATATATAATCTTCTTCTATAACTTGAGATATCTTATAAGGTACTTTGTTACTATTGAAGATTCTACCACGACTAAGCATACGACTCGATATCTTGGGGCTTAGAGTTAAGTCTTGTAATAATGCAATTTGAATAGTTTTACCTTTAGTAACTGAAAATTTTTTTAAAGTGAATGGCAATATTGTATCCTAGAAATTAAGTAAAATTTTAGGCAAAAGATATACAAAAATTAATATAAAATTTTGGCTAATTTAGATAACATATCATACTAAAAAAATAAGAAGTTTTTAATAAAATTTAATAAATATAGATTACAAGGGATTTGCAAATGGTTGAAAGATATGCCAGAGAAGAAATGAAAAAACATTGGACACAACATGCAAGATATGCTGCATGGCTTGAAGTAGAAAAAGCTGCAGTAAAAGCATGGAATAAATTGGGGCTTATCCCTGATGAAGATTGTAAAAAAATCGTTGAAAATGCTACTTTCTCTGTTGAAAGAATTGAAGAGATTGAAGCAGTTACAAAACACGATTTAATTGCATTTAATACAAGTGTTTCAGAATCACTTGGAGAAGAATCAAGATGGTTCCACTACGGAATGACTTCTTCAGATGCAGTTGATACAGGTGTTGCATTACAAATGAGAGACTCTTTAAAAATTGTTATTGATGATGTAAAGATGTTAATGGAGTCTATTGAAAAAAGAGCCCAAGAGCATAAGTTTACACTAATGGTAGGAAGAAGCCATGGTATCCATGGGGAGCCTATTACATTTGGTCTTACTCTTGCAGTTTGGTATGACGAAATGGCAAGACACCTTAAAAATCTTGAAGAGACTATGGAAGTTATTTCTGTAGGTCAAATCTCTGGAGCTATGGGTAACTTTGCTCACGCTCCATTAGAGCTTGAAGAGTATGCAATGGCAGAACTTGGGCTTAAACCTGAACCTTGTTCAAACCAAGTTGTTCATAGAGATAGATACGCTAGACTTGCAACGGCACTTGCAACAATGGCTTCTTCTATTGAAAAGTTTGCAGTTCAAGTAAGACACTTACAAAGAACAGAAGTTTATGAAGCAGAAGAGTTTTTTGCAAAAGGTCAAAAAGGTTCTTCTGCAATGCCTCACAAAAGAAATCCTATCTTAACTGAAAATATCACAGGTCTTGCAAGAACAATCAGAGCTTATGCAATTCCTGCAATGGAAAATGTTGCATTATGGCATGAAAGAGATATTTCACACTCATCAAGTGAAAGATTCTGGTTACCAGATGCATTTATTACAACTGACTTCATGCTTCATAGAATGAATAATGTAATCGCTAACTTAACAGTTATGCCAGAAAATATGATGAAAAACTTAAACCAAACTGGTGGATTAGTATTCTCACAAAGAGTATTATTAGAACTTCCAAAAGCTGGTGTTTCAAGAGAAGATGCTTATAAAATCGTTCAAAGAAATGCAATGAAAGTTTGGGAAGAGATTCAACAAGGAAAACCAACTACAAATGAAAATGGTGAATCATTATACTTAGGACACTTATTAGCAGATGAAGATTTAAGAGCTAAATTAAGTGAAGAGCAAATTAGAGAGTGTTTTAACTACGACTACTACACTAAAAATGTAGATGCAATTTTCAACAGAGTTTTTAAAAAATAAATAAATTATAATCGAAAAAGGCAAGCAATATGGCAATTATGATTAAAAAAAGAAACGGGAGAAAAGAGGTTTTAGATATCACTAAAATCCAAAAAATGACAATCGATGCAACAAAAGATTTAGATGGAGTATCTCAATCTGAGTTGGAACTTGATGCACAAATTAAGTTTGTTGATGGAATGAGTTCTGCTGATATTCAAGATGCACTGATTAAAACAGCAGTAGAAAAAATTGATATTGATGTTCCAAACTGGACATTTGTAGCAGCAAGACTGTTTTTATTTGACCTTTACCATAGAGTTGGAAAATCAACTCATGGAATCAAAGGTGAGCCATATTGCCATTTAAAAGACTATTTAAGATATGGAAAAGAAGCAGGTAGGTTAATCCCTAATCTTGGTGAAGGTTTCGACTTAGATGATTTAAATGAGTATATAGATTCAGACAGAGACTTATTATTTAACTATCTTGGAATCAAAACTTTATATGATAGATATCTAATCAAAAATAAAGATGGAAATCCAATAGAACTTCCTCAGCATATGTTTATGGCTATTGCTATGTTCTTAGCTCAAAATGAAGAGAATAAACAACAAAGAGCAAAAGAGTTCTATGATGTAGTATCTAAGTTTGAAGTTATGCTTGCAACACCAACATTATCAAATGCAAGAACAAATAGACACCAACTAAGCTCTTGTTATATTGGTTCAAGTCCAGATAATATTGAAGGTATCTTTGATGGATATAAAGAGATGGCATTACTATCTAAATATGGTGGTGGTATTGGTTGGGATTGGAATCAAATCAGAGCCTTAGGTGGTTCTATTGATAGCCATAAAAATGCAGCTGGTGGTACAGTTCCATTCCTTAAAATTACAAACGATATTGCAATTGCAGTTGACCAATTAGGTACTAGAAAAGGTGCAATTGCAGTATATGTTGAACCATGGCATATGGATATTTCAGATTTCATTGATTTAAAAAAGAACTCTGGTGAAGAAAGAAGAAGAGCTCATGATTTATTTCCTTCATTATGGATTACAGACCTATTTATGGAAAGAATTCTAGAAGACTCTCATTGGACTTTATTTGACCCATTTGAAGTAAAAGATTTATCAGAACTTCATGGTGATGAGTTCAAGAAAAGATATGAAGAGTATGAAAATGACGAGTCTATTACAAAAGATAGAATCAAAGCAAAAGATTTATGGAAAAAAATTCTAACTTCTTATTTTGAATCTGGAAGCCCATTTTTATGCTTTAAAGATAATGCAAATAGAGCTAACCCAAATTCTCACGTTGGTCATATTAGGTCTTCAAATCTTTGTACGGAGATTTTCCAAAATACAAACCCTAACCACTATAAAATTAAGTTAGAGTTTGAAGATGGAACAATTGAAACATATGAAGAAGAGGATACTATTCTTATAGATGGTGGACAAGAAAAGAAAGCTAATAAAGTAACTGCACTTGACTCTATAAACGGTAAAAAAGTATTTATAGTTGAAAAAGAGAAAATTGATGGAGATACAGCTGTATGTAACTTAGCATCAGTAAACTTATCTAGAATCAACACAAAAGAAGATATTGAGAGAGTTGTTCCAATTGCAGTTAGAATGCTTGATAATGTAATTGACTTAAACTTCTATCCTCTAAGAAAAGTAAAAGCTACAAACTTAAAATCAAGATCTATTGGTCTTGGTGTTATGGGTGAGTCTCAAATGCTTGCAGAACAAAAGCTTGTATGGGGTAGTGAAGAACACTTTAAGAAGATTGATTCAGTTATGGAAGCAATCTCTTATAATGCAATTAGATCTTCAAGTGAACTTGCAGTTGAAAAAGGTATTTATCCTACATTTGAAGGTTCAAACTGGTCTAAAGGTATTATGCCACATGACCATGCACCACAATCAGTTAATGCACTTGTAGATAAAGACCTATTTGATGCAGGATATGATTGGGAAGTATTAAGAGAACAAGTAAAAACAAATGGTATGAGAAATGGTTACTTAATGGCTATTGCTCCTACATCATCTATTTCGATTCTTGTTGGAACAACACAAGCGATTGAACCAGTTTATAAAAGAAAATGGTTTGAAGAGAACTTATCAGGACTTATTCCTGTAGTTGTACCAAACTTAAGTCCTGAAACTTGGGTTTATTATACACCAGCATATGAAGTAGATCAAATAGATATTATTAAAGCTGCTGCTGTTAGACAAAAATGGATTGACCAGGGGCAAAGTACAAATATCTTTATGAGTTTAGAAAAAGCAAGTGGTAAATATCTACATGAGATTTATACTACAGCTTGGAAGCTAGGTCTTAAATCAACATATTATTTAAGATCTCAATCTCCTGAGGCTTCTAATGATGTTGAGGATAGAAGTATGGAGTGTGCAGGTTGTCAATAAGATAACCTTACACTTTTTATATACAAAAGTCTAAAATTAAAATATATAATGTCAAAAAACAGAGGTAAATAAAAGTGGGAAGAAAAACGATATATAATCCAGATTCTAAAGAGACTTTCAATGAAAGAAGAATCTTTGGGGGAAATCCCGATGGAATGATTAACTTCACTAAAATGAAGTATCAATGGGCTTTAAGACTTTGGGATACGATGGAAGCAAATACATGGTTCCCTAAAGAAGTACAAATGACTGGTGATGCTAAAGATTATAAGTACTTAAGCCCAGCAGAGAAAAGAATGTATGATTTAGTACTTTCTCAATTAATCTTTATGGATTCTTTACAAACAAATAACTTAATGGATAATATTAATCCATATATCACTGTTCCTGAGATTAATGCTTGTTTATCAAGACAATCTTATGAAGAAGCAAATCACTCAAAGTCATACGCAGTTATGGTTGAGTCTATTTCTGATAATACAGATGAGATTTATGATAAGTGGAAAACAGATGAGAAGTTAAGAGAAAAGAATAACTATATTGCAGAGGTTTATCATAACTTAGCAGGGGATATTACTGATCAAAAGATAGTATTAGCTATGTTTGCTAACCAAATCTTAGAAGGATTATATTTCTATGCTGGATTTGCAGCAATGTATGCCCTTGGAAAATCAGGGAAAATGCTTGGTTCTTCTCAAATGATTAGATTTATTCAAAGGGATGAAGTAACTCATTTACTTCTTTTCCAAAATATGATTAACTCTACAAGAAAAGAGAGACCTGATTTATTTACTCCTGAATTAGAACAAATTGTAAGAGGTATGTTTAAAAAAGCAGTAGAACTTGAATCTTCTTGGGGTGCATATATTACTCAAGGACAGATTTTAGGGTTTACAGACGCTATTATCACTCAATATATCCAATATCTTGCAGATAGAAGACTTGAAGCAGTTGGTTATGCTCCTGAGTATAATGTGAAGCATCCTATTCCTTGGGTTGATGGGTATGCAAGTTTTAATGACCAGAGAACTAACTTCTTTGAAGGGAATGTAGTAAACTACTCGAAGGGTTCTATCGACTTCGACGACTTCTAAAAAAAGAGTTTTATTAATAACTCTTTTTTGAAATTTCTGCGTTATCGTGGAAATTTCATCAGTCACTTACTTTAGTAAGCTCCCAATAAAATTGCCACTCTGGCCTTGAACTTTCTAAAAAATAATTCTCACTAAAACTCTTTTCATGTATATGTTTATACTATAAAATAATTATGTCTTATAATAGAATTATAGTATTTATAAGCATATGGTTTTTTGATAAAATATGAAATGTTTTAATCAATTAATTAAAAAGTGTAGCAATATTTTGAAATTTTGCGTTAACATAAAAACTTTTTTATAGTAAATTCTACAAAATATAAAGTATAAGAGATAATAATTATGTAGATAATATCGTATCTGTATCAGCACTTCTGTAAAAAAATAATTTTATTATACTATAATTAAACTATACTAAAGCCCCATTATAAGGTACTTTGTGTTTGACATTTATAAAAAAATAATGTATACTCTGTTTGTGCTATATTTGATATAGTGATTTTATAATGTGATGTAATATCAGAAAGGAAAAATGTGGTTAACTTTATCATAAAAATAATTATCAAAAAAAAATAAGTAAGATAAAAGAGTTATAAAACTTTTATCTCTACTCATGTGGTTATGAATAATGACATAAATAGTCTTTTATATTTCTTTAAATACTTAGTTAGTTTATTGCACAATTGCAAGAATGAGTCCAGCCTTTGTTAAAGCCGAGTGTTTTAGAATAGTTTTTGGAAAAGAACGAGTATGTTTGAATAAAAAGAGTGACTAACTCACTCTTTTTATGAGTTACGCAGTTCAAAAAATTATGATAAAACAAGAGGGAAGTCGCTAGACCTTTGGCAACATGGCTGGTTGCTTTTTGCGATACTTTTTTCAACAAAAAAGTATCATCCACAAAGGCTTTAGCCTTTATAGTGCTAATATTATTTTGTAACTTGAATGAAACCAAGCCCTAATAAAATTATAATATCAAATATAAAAAAGGGTAAATCATGACACTAAAATATGAGAGCGGTTTTTTATTCTTAAGTATGAGTATTAGTTACTTTACAACAGCATATCTAAGTTACTTTTTCATATACTAACGGAATAACTGAATACTTAATAGACATTTTTTTACTACCAAAGTATACAAAAACAGTGTAAACTGTTATATATAATCAAAGGAGAAATTATGGAAACAAGATACGAAAGTCAAGTTTTATTTCTAGGATTATCATTAGTTTATTATACTACGGCATTAGCAACATATATTTTTATTTATTAGTACTTATATTTTCTATTCTTTCAGGTTTTGCAAAATAGTAACCTTGGAATAGTTTACAACCTAAATTTACTAAAAATTTATATTGCTCTTTAGTTTCTACACCTTCAGCAACTACTTGCAAGTTTAAAGCTTCTGCAAATAAAAGTATGCTTTTAACAATAGCTTCATCAGCTTTATTTTCCAATATATTACTTACAAAAGACCTATCTATTTTGATTTGATTTAAAGGTAACTCTCTTAGATATTGTAAAGAAGAGTAGCCAGTTCCAAAATCATCTAAAGATACTTGAACCCCTAGTTTTTTTATTTTAAGCATTTTATCTTTTACTTCTTCAAGGCTTTTTGCAAGAATAGATTCTGTTAATTCTACTTTTAGAAGATTTGCATTTACTTTATACTGTTTTATATACATTTTGATTGTATCAATAAAATCCTCTTCTAGAAACTGTTTTGCACTAATATTAATAGCAATGACCCAATTTGATGTTTCTTTAGCTTTTTGCCATGTTTCTAGCTGTTTACAGGCAGTTTTTATAACCCATGAGCCAATAGGAATAATCAATCCAGTCTTTTCAGCAATTGGAATAAAACTATCAGGGGGAATAATACCTTCCTCAGGGTGTATCCATCTAATTAATGCTTCTGCTCCATATACATGATTTTCATCATCATATTGTAGTTGATAAAATAATTCAAAATGCTCCTCATCAATTGCTTTTATAAGTTGTGAATATGTATCAAGATGATTTTGTGCCATATTTTGTGCTTGTTTATCAAAATAAGAGAATCTTTTTTCCTCTTTTTTTGCTTGATGTAAAGCAGAGTCTGCTTGTTTTAATAGTTCATTTGCACCTTTACAGTTTTTATTATAAATTGATAATCCAGCATAGACCATAGGATTTATAGTTTTATCTTCTATTTTTATTTCTTCGGATAAAGTATTTACTAAGAACTCTGCTAAAAGCTTGGCTTCAATGGAAGCTTGGTTTTTGTGTTCATGAATATGTGGAAACCAAACTGCAAATTCATCTCCTGTTACTCTAGCTATCATTGAAGCATCATTAAATATTTTTTTTGTTTTTAAAGTAATTGCTTCGAGTACTTTATCTCCTATGCTATATCCATAGGCATCATTAATAATTTTAAAGTCTCTTAAATCAAAACAAATAAGTAATCCCCATCTAAACTGTTGTTTTTTATTTAGATGTGTTTGTATCTCATTTAAAAGCATTTCTTTGTTTGCTAATCCAGTTAAAGAATCATACTGTTTTAGGTACTCAACTTTTGCTTCTGTCTCTTTTTGTATTGTTAAATCAATAAAAGATGCCACATAATAAATTACATTTAAATCATCATCTAAAACAGCTTGAATTGTAAGGTGTTCTGGATAGATTGTTCCATCTTTATGTTTGTTGTATATTTCACCACTCCAGTGATTGTATTTGTGTAATTTTTTTTTCATCTCTTTATAGAAATTTTCATCTTGATATCCAGATCTTAAAATACTAGGAGTTTTCCCTATAACTTCCTCTTTTTCATATCCAGAAATTTTAGTAAAGGCTTTATTTACTTGAAGAATTATCTCATTTGCGTCTGTAATCATCATTCCACTTCTTGTCTCAAAAGCAGCAGCAGCTATTTTTTCAACTTTCTGTGAATTTTCTATCCTTTGAAGCATATAGTTTATTTCATCATAAAGTTTACCTATTTCATTATCTTCTTTAGTCTTAGCCCTGTTTTTTAAAGAATCAATAATATCAATCTTACTTAAAAAAGATACTAACTTTAAGATAGGTTCTGTAAATCTTTTTGCAAAGAAGTTAGCAAGGACAAAAGATAAAAGAAGTAAAACTAAAGAAATAGTTATTAAAATAGGAATATCTCTTTTTACAATATCTGATAAGTTTTTTACTTTGAAGTTTAATTCTACAACCCCTAGTTTAGTACCTTGATATCTAGCATCAGCATAAAGTTTTAAAAGATTGTCTTTTATGTCATTTACTTTTTTATAATCATTAGGTAAAGGCTTTACTTCAAGGTCTTTATTATTTTTGTTGTATTGGAAGATAGCTTTATTATCTAATTTATATAGAATCATTGAATCAATATTATCAAAAGATTTTAACTTACTTGTTATATCAGCTGCAACGGCTATTTCTTTTAATAAAACAAGTTTCGCAATATCTTGACTTAGTATTTTTGCAACTGTTCTTGAAAGCTCAATAGTTTTTGTTTGTTGAGACTTCATATTCCAGTAAACAAAACTAGAATATCCAACTATACCAGTTATTAAAGTAACCAGTAAAATCATTAAAGTTAGTCTTCTTTTTATTGAACCTCTGTAGTGTTTTTTTGTCATTTTACTTTGAAGGGTTTTCTATAGGAACTGCTTCATCGTTCCCCCATTCTGCCCATGAACCGTCATATACGCTAGCTTTATAACCTAATTCTTGAAGAACGATATAATTTAGTGCAGCTTCTGCCCCACCATCACAGTAAAGGATAATCTCTTTATCTTTTGGGATATCTTTATATAAAGTCTCTAGTTTATCAAGATTTTTTATTTTATTACCAGTTGTAGTAACTTGGTAGTTTTGAGTACAGGCATAGTTTTGTGCAGTTGGAATATGTCCAAATCTTTTTGCAATTGATTCTTTACCTAAGTAATGTGACTCTTTTCTTCCATCAATAATTGTCTTTTTGCCAATAGAAAGTAGGGTACTTAGTTTTGTTTGAACTTTGGTATTATCTACTCTTGGCGTAAAATTACTTTTTCTAGGGACAAAGGGCTTTTCACTAAGAGTAAAACTATCTTCTTCCCAGTTTTTGTAGCCTACTTTTAAGATACCAACATTATTGTGTCCTAATATTTCAAGTATCCAATAAAGTCTTGCAGACCAAATAAAACTACCGTCATCATAAGCAACAACCAAAGAATCATTTTTTATTCCTGCATCAGAAAAAAGTACTTGAAGTTTTTCTATATTTGGCATAAAGAATTTTTTATCAAAAAGATTTTCTAATGCTGGGATATTAAATGCATTTTTTATGTGATTCTTATTATATAGTTCTTCATTTCTTAAATCTAATAATACAAGATTCGGGTTTGAAATATTTTGTTTTAACCAAGCAATATCAACAATTGAGGGCATATTTTTTTCAGTAGCAAAAAGTGAAATACTAAAGATACAAATTAAGAAGATTTTTTTTACCATTTTAGTGGCCTTTATAGTAAAATAAATATAATTATATCCACTATTTTCTTAAGTTCTTAGCTTTAATTCTTTAATTTAAACTACAATTAAGTTATAACTCTAGCTTATATCCAATGCCTTTTATATTTATAATTGAATCTTTTCCTAAAATCTTTCTTATATTCTTTATATATGTTCTTACTGTGGTATCTGTAGGGGTATCATCATAAACCCAGTTATTAAGTGCAATTTCTTCTATTGATACTGCTTTATTTGAGTGTTTTAAAAGATATTCAAAAACTTTTGCTTCAGTTTTTGATAGTTGGAACTTTTTATCTTTTATAAAAATAGTTTTCAAATCATAATCATAAGAAATATCATTATTTATCTTTTGTTCTTCTTTTGATTCTATTTTTCTTAATCTTTTGATATTATCAATTCTAAGTTTTAATTCACTTAAGTGAAAAGGTTTTCTTATGTAGTCATCAGCTCCTGCATTAAAACCTTTTTCCATATCTTTTGTAGTATGTAGTGAAGTTATAAAGATAGTTGGAATATCAATGGAGTTTGATTTTAAATTTTTTAATAAATCAAAACCACTTATTGAAGGTACATTTACATCTAAAATAAGTAAATCAAAGTGTTGCTCGTAAATAAGTTCATATGCTTCTTGTCCATCATAGGTAGAGATAACTTCATATTTTAGTTCTTCTAAAAACTCTTCTATGATTTCATGTAAAAGAGTATCATCTTCTAGTAATAATATTTTCATTTTAAACTCCATAATAAAGTATATAAATTACACGTGGAAGTTATGTGGAAAATGTTATAATCAATTTTCAAAAGGAGTATACCATAGATTTAACAAGAAGTGAAAAGCTTACCTTTATAAGATTTTTATCTTTATATTTAGGAGCTTCATTTATTTTATTATTACTATTATCATTGTTATATTATCAAAATGAGAAAACTCTACACCTTGATTTAGCTAAAACAAAAATGGAAAATATCTCTTCTCAAATAGCTGCAAAAGTTATCTTTTCTCATATGATGGAAACAAAATTAAATATTGATGATTATTTAAGTATGAAGCAGTATGAAATAGCTTTTTATGATAGAGATGGTAAAAAAATCCTTGGAAATTTTAATGATGAAATAAAACTAGAAAATGGTTTTTACCAAAAAGATAATAACTACATCTTGGTTGATAATTCTACTTTTGGTCACCTTGGTATCTTTCATATTGCAATAAAAGATAAACTTTTCCATACTTTAGCTAATAACACTAGAAATAAAGTATTAATTGTATTTTTAATCACTTACTCTTTAATTGCTCTTATTGGTTTCTTTTTAGCAAAACTATTTATTAAACCTATAAAAGATGAGAGGGAAAAGCTAAACAATTTTATAAAAGATACAACCCATGAATTAAATACTCCTATTAGTGCTATTTTAATGTCTTCAGAAAGTGACAATCTTAGCTCAAAACAGCTTGAAAGAGTAAAACTAGCAGTTCATAGAATCTCAGAAATCTATAGTGATTTAACTTATATTTTTTTAGAAGAAAAAGATGAGAATAGGGTTCTAGAAGAGCTTGAACTAAAAACTTTAATAGAAGAACAACTTAAGTACTTTGAAGTAATAGCATTAAAAAGAAAAATAACTATTCATTTAGATTTAGAAGAGTTCTTCTATAAAATTGATAAAAATGATTTTATAAGACTATTTAATAATATCCTTTCAAATGCTATTAAATACAACAAAAAAGAGGGTGAAGTCTTTATTTCTTTAAAAGATTCAACACTTAGTATAAAAGATACAGGTATTGGTATTGAAAAGAAAAAAATAGATGATATCTTTAATAGATATTATAGAGCTACTAAAGAGCAAGGTGGCTTTGGAATAGGGCTAAATATAGTTCAAAATATCTGCAAAGAGTATGATATAAACTTTAATGTAACTTCCCAAGAAAGAAAAGAGACTACTTTTACTTTCAAATTTTAATTTCCACACATCCTCCATAAATAACAACTACACTTCTTGGAATAAAATCTAAGGAGACAAAATGAAACTATTGAAAATATTTTCAATGATTGCACTTTTAATAGGTGTTCTAAACGCAGACCCAATTGACTTAAGTGGAAGTAAAGACGGGTATGATGTAACTTTAAAAACAGAAAAAACATTAGTAGTTGGAGATAACTATTTTTATGTAACACTATCAAAAGATGGAAAACCTGTAACAGATGCAAAAGTAAAAGCAAAATTCTTTATGCCAGAAATGCCTGGAATGCCATATATGGAGTATGTAGGAAAAGCAAAATTAGTTGATGGTAAATATAAAATGTTAATTAACTTAACAATGAGTGGTACTTGGCAGTATCATCTAATGTTTAAAACTGCTGATGGAAAAGTACACAAACTTAGATCTAGTGTAAATTTATAATGTTAAAGCAATCTCTTATTCTCATCTTGTTTTTTAGTCTATTTACTAATTCTATTTATGCAAAGGAAGTAAAGCAAGTAGTAAAGGAAGCTATTAATAAAAATAGTTCCCTGCAAGCTTTAGAGCAAACAATTGCTTTAGCAAAAGAGCAAATAAACTTAGCTTCAAAATGGCAAAACCCAGTTTTGAGTTTTGGAGCAAATGATATACAGTTTGATGATATCTCTAAAAGAGATTTAGAACCTATGCAAGCACAGTTTATTGGTCTTAATCAGATTATACCAATAGGTAATAAAAAAGAGTTAGAAGAAGAGATTGCAAGGGATGATTATGAGCTTTCAAAGCTAGTATTAGCAGATAAAAAGCTTGAGTTAGAATCAAAAATATATGAATATATTTATAATATAAAGTTAGTTGAAGAAAGAGTTACTCTTTTTTCTAAGTTAAAGCAGAATGTTGCAGAACTACAAAATCTTTTAGAAGAGTTTTACAAATATAATAAAGCAAGTCAGATAGATATAATAAAAGTTCAGACATTGTATGATGAACTTGATATAAGCGAACAAAAATTAAACAATAATCTTAGGGTTTTTAAACTTCAGTTAGAACAATTAACATATACAAAGTTTAAAGATATTGATATCAGTACTAAGTTACAGAAACTTACTTTAGTAAATAATATTGATTCACACCCTAAGATTTTACAGCTAGAAAAAAATATTAAAAAATTTAATACTACTTCAAAATTTGAAGAGGAAAAGAAAAACTCAGATATAAACTTTGCAGTTAAATATTTTCAAAGAGATAGTAAATATGAAGACTATATAAATGTAAGTGTTGCAATTCCTCTTTCTGTTTATGGAAGTGAAAATATAAAAGCACGAAAAGCAAAACACAAAGCAAGTGAATATAAAAATCTTTTAGAAGATTCAAAATTAAAATTTACAAATCAAATTAAAATTTTACAAAGTAATATTGATAATGCTTTTTATTCATATAGAAAAATAAATGAAAGCATAATTCCAAAATACAATCAAATTCAAAAAACACTTGAAAGTTATAACAGATTTTCATCATTAAAGAAAATTGATTCAAAAGAGTTGATTAAAAACCTAAATGAATTAATCAAGTATAAACTAAAAGCAATTGATGAAAAACAGAAATTTTATACAAATTTAGCAAATTCTATCTATTTTACAAAGGTTAATTAATGAAAAAATACATACTAGTCCTATTTTTAGGGGCTTGCATATTAAATGCTGAAATTCTTGAAATAAAGCAGTTGTTCAATAAAAAGCTTGTCAAAGTACAAAAAGAGCAAATAGGGCCTTTAAAAAGCTTTTATGGACGTCTTACTTTTGATGAATCATTAACTTTTGATGTTGTAAGTAGATTTGATGGATATATAACAAAATTAGATGCTAATAAACTTTATTCTATGGCAAAAAAAAATGAACCTCTTTTTTCAATCTATTCAGATGAGGTAAGTTCAATAATTCAAGAAATTAATATTGCAAAAAAATTTAACAAAAGTTTAGTAAAAAGTAATATTAATAAATTAAAAGCTTTAGCTGTAGATAATAAAGAGATAAAAAGAATTGTAAAAGGGAAAGAAGAGATTTCTGAAATTGCATTTTATTCTCCTTATGATTCCCTTGTTATAAAAAAAGAGATAAATAATGGAAGTTTTGTAAAAAAAGGAAGTCTTTTACTTCAACTTGCATCTTTAGAAAAACTTTGGGTTATAGCAAGTGTATATCAAAAGGATTTGTCTTTTATAAATAAAGGTCTTAAAGCAAAAGTTTATATAGATGGATTTGATGAACCAGTTGTTTCAACAGTTGACTATATCTATCCTACAGTAGATGAGACAAATAAAAGTGTTGATGTAAGACTTGTAATAGATAACAAGGATTTAAAGTACTCACCAAATATGTTTGCTAAAGTTGATATAAAGCAAAATAATAAAGAAATTCTAACTTTACCTAAGACGGCAGTTTTACAAAAAGGAAGTAAACATTATGTTTTCCAATACCTTTCTGAGTCAGAGTATGAACCAATAGAAGTTACTGCAAAAAGAATATCTTCTAAGAAGTATGAAATTATTGATGGAATCCAAGAAGGACAAAGTGTTATTAATAATGCTTTATTCTTACTTGATTCAGATGCTATTACTAATGGACTTTATAGTTCAGATGATGATGACTGGTAGGAATTATTATGGTTGAATCTATAATCTCACAAAGTATAAAGAATAAATTTTTAGTAATTTTTGCAATGCTAGTATTAGCTATTGGTTCTATTTGGGCTATTAAAAATACAAGCTTAGATGCACTTCCTGACCTTTCACCACCACAAGTTATTGTGCAAGTGAAGTGGGCAGGGCAAAGTCCAAAAACTATTGAGGAACAAGTTTCATATCCTCTTATTTCAAACCTTATGAGTCTTCCAAATATTGAAACTGTAAGAGCTATGAGTTCTTTTCAAAATGCTCTTATTTATGTGATATTTAAAGATGGAACTGATCTTTATGATTCTAGAAATAGAATCTTAGAGCAGCTTTCTCAACTTCAAGGTAGTTTTCCTGAAGGTGTTGATGTAGCAATTGGACCAGACGCAACTGGTGTTGGATGGGCTTATCAATATGCTTTAAAATCAGACACAAAATCTCTTGATGAGTTGAAAACCTTACAAGACTATTATTATAAGTTTGCACTTTTAGGTGTTGATGGAGTTAGTGAAATTGCATCTATTGGTGGATTTATTAAAAACTATGAAATTACAATTGATCAAGATAAGATGGTGCAATATGATGTTTCAATTGCTGATTTAAAAAAGAGTTTAGAATCAAACAATGATGAAAAGGGTGGAAGAATTATTTTAGAAAATGGTTTTGAACATATGATTCAGGCAAAAGGTTTTCTAAAAACGGTTGAAGATATTGAAAATATTACTATAAAGACTTTTAACTCTAATCCTCTTATGATAAAAGATATTGCAAGTGTTAATATCACTTCATCAAATAGAAGAGGTATGGCTGATTTAAATGGTCAGGGTGAAACAGTAGGTGGAATTGTAGTTGTACGTTATGGTGAAAATCCTTATTCAGTAATAAAAAGGGTTAAACAAAAACTTAATACTTTAAAAATAGATGATGTAGAAGTAGTTGAAGTTTATGATAGAAGTTCACTTATTGATAAGGCAATTGATACACTTAAAAACACTCTTGTTGAAGAGTCGATTATTGTTATGATTATTGTGGCACTATTTTTATTCCACTTTAGGTCAGCACTTATTATTATCATTACTTTACCACTTACAGTTATGATTACTTTCTTATTAATGAAGTTCTTTAACTTAGGTTCAAATATTATGAGTTTAGGTGGTATTGCTATTGCAATTGGAGCAATGGTTGATGCTACTATTGTTATGGTGGAAAATGCCCATAAACATCTTCAAGGAAAAGAGAATATTTCAAATAATGAAAGAATTGATATTATAATCAAGTCTTCAAAGCAAGTAGGGCGACCAATATTTTTTGCACTTATTTTAGTTGTTGTTTCTTTTTTACCTATTTTTGCTTTAACAGGACAAGAGGGAAGATTGTTTACACCTTTAGCTTTTACTAAAACATTTGCAATGGTAGCTGGAGCAATTCTTTCTATTACTATTGTTCCTATTTTAATGATATATTTTATAAAAGGAAAAATTCTAAGTGAAGATAAAAATGTTTTAAATAGATTTTTTGTGAAACTTTATTCTCCTATTTTAAAACTATCACTTAGATTTAGATTCTTAATAGTTGCGTTTTTTGTTCTTACTTTGGCTTTTTCATATCCAGTATATAAAAAGCTAAACTGGGAATTTATGCCTATGATGAATGAGCAAACTTTTATGTATATGCCAGTAACCCCATATGGTATTGGTGTTGATTTGTCAAAAGAGTTAACACAAAAAACAAATCAAATAATAAAGTCTTTTCCAGAAGTTGATACAGTATTTGGTAAAGCAGGGCGAGCAGATACTGCAACTGATCCAGCACCACTAGCTATGATTGAAACAATAATTACATTTAAACCAGAAAATGAGTGGAGAGAAGGAATGACATATAAAAAGTTAATGCAGGAAATGGATCAAAAATTAAAAGTAGCTGGTCTTATTAATTCTTGGACTTATCCTATTCGTGGAAGAATTGATATGCTTCTAACAGGTATTAGAACACCTCTAGGAATTAAACTTTATGGAAATGACCATCAAAAGTTAGAAGATACAGCTTTAAAGTTTGAGAAAAGATTAAAAAAACTTGATTCAACACTTTCTGTATCAACTGACAAGATTAATTCAGGTTACTATTTAAATATTAATTTAGATGAAAAGATGTTGTCTAGATATGGTATTACAAAAAATGATATTTTATCTACTGTATCATTAGGTGTTGCAGGTTCAAAAGTTACAACACTTTTTGATGGTTTAGAGAGATATCCTGTTTCATTAAGATTTGAAACAACTCAAAGGGAAGATATAAATGCTTTAAATAATCTTCAAGTAAAAACAAAACTTGGTTTTCAACCTTTACAGATGTTTGCAAGGTTAAGTTATGAAGAGGGACCTTCTGTAATTAAATCAGAGAAAGCACTTAATGTTAACTTCATTTATATTACTCCTAAGGCTGATATCTCATCAAAACAATACAAAGATGAGGCTAAAGAGATACTTGCTGATATGAAGCTTCCTGAAGGCTTTTATTATGAGTGGGCAGGACAGAGTGAATATTTAGAATCAGCAATGGAAAAATTAGCATATATTATTCCACTAACTTTTGTTTTAATTTTTATTCTTATTTATTTTGCACTTAAAAATATCACATATACATTTATTATATTTTTCACTTTACCATTTGCCTTAACAGGTGGAGTATTTTATTTAGAATTTTTAAACTTCAATATGTCTATAGCAGTTGTTGTTGGCTTTTTAGCTTTACTTGGAGTTGCAGCTGAAACTTCTATTGTTATGTTGGTATATTTACATGAAGCAATGAAAGAATTACAAGAAAAATGTGAAGAACCTGATAAAACCTATATTTTTCATGCAATATATAAAGGAGCTGTTTTAAGACTTAGGCCAAAGCTTATGACACTATTTGCAATCTTAGGTGGACTTATTCCTATTATGTATATTGATGGGGTAGGAAGTGAAGTTATGCAAAGAATTGCTGCACCAATGATTGGTGGAATGACTTCTTCTGCGATATTAACATTAGTTATTATTCCTGCAATTTTTTATATATTAGCAATTAGAAAAAAAGGGAAAATGGCGGAAATAGATATTTCTCACTAAATAAGAAAAAATGTGTAGTTATCACACGATAACTACACATAAAAGAAGTAAAATACTTCTACAGTTTTAGCAAATATAATGGAACTCCAACTTACACATAGACATAATATAACCAAACAACCAACCAGCAAAGAGACTTCTCCTTAAGAAGGGGTTCCATTATATAACTGTAAGTTTAGATTTTATATTTTTATTGTAGTTTTCGATAAGAGAAGACTAGAATTGTCTTCTAGGTCTCTCTTCTCTTGGTCTCGCTTCATTAACTCTTAAAGTTCTACCTTCAACTTCGTTACCATTCAGTTTTTCAATAGCTTCGTTACCTGCAGAAGAATCTGCCATTTCAACAAAACCAAAACCTTTTGATCTTCCTGTTTCTCTATCTGTGATAACCTTAGCGCTTTTTACTTCACCGAACTCAGCGAAAACTTTTTCTAACTCACTATCATTCATTCTAAATGATAGATTTCCAACATAAATGTTCATTACTTTTATTCCTTTGTTTAAGTAAAGAACATTATGCCTTATTATTTTTAAATATGCAAGTTTTTTTTAAGCTTCTTTACCAAAGTTTGCATTAATTGCGTTATTTATTCTTGTTTTTGTTTCTTCTACACCTAAAATTGCCATGATGTCATAAACAGAAGGAGCTTGTGTTCCACCTGTAAGTGCAATTCTAATTGGTTGGAATAGTTGAGGGAATTTAAGTTCAAACTCCTCTATAAACGGCTTTGTTATTGTTTCATAATCACAAGCTAAATGAAGTGAATCTTGATTGTTTTCAAGTAGTTGAACATAAGACTCTAAAATTTTAATTGTTGTGTCTTTTACAAACTTTTTACTTCCTTTTTCTTCATACTCTGTAGGAACATTTGTTATTTTCTCAACTGCTTCTTTTAGTTCAATTAAAGTTTGTACTCTCTCTTTAGAAAGGTCTAATAACATCTCTTTTTTATCATGTCCATTAATATGACAATCAAAAAATTCTAGCTCTTTTGCTAATCTTTCATTTGAAACATTTTTAATGTAATGTGCATTTAACCATAATAGTTTTTCTTCGTTGTATGAAGATGCAGATTTATTAATATTTGTTGGGTCAAATAACTCTAGCATCTCTTCCATTGAAAAAATTTCTTGGTCTTTATTTGACCATCCAAGTCTAACTAAGAAGTTTAAAAGAGCTTCAGGAAGATAACCTTTTCTTTTATAATCCATAACGTCAAGTGCACCATCTCTTTTAGATAATTTTCTACCTTGAGGATTATTTATCATTGGCACATGATAAAATTTTGGAACTTCAAAACCAAGTGCTTCATAAATAACAATTTGTTTAGGAGTATTAGTTAAGTGATCATCACCTCTAATTACATCAGTCATTCCCATAAGTGCATCATCAATTGCAACAACAAAGTTATAAGTAGGAATTCCATTTGATCTTGCAATTACAAAGTCATCTACTTCTGAACAATTGAAATTCATTATTGATCTTACACCATCTATAAAAGTGATTACTCCATCTTCAGGCGATTTAATTCTAACTACAGGATCTACTCCTTCAGGAATTTCTGGTAAAACTTTTCCTTCTTCAGGTCTCCATGTTCCATCATATCTTGGAGTTTCTTTATTTGCCATTTGCTTTTCTCTTAAAGCATCTAATTCTTCTTTTGACATATAACAATGATATGCTTTACCTTCATCAAGAAGTTGGTTAATATATTTTTGATAAATATCAAGTCTTTGAGATTGATATTCAACTTTTCCATCATAAGATAAACCAACCCAATCAAAAGCTTCAATAATAGCTTTCATTGCATCTTCATTGTTTCTTTGAGTATCAGTATCTTCAACTCTTAATCTAAATTCTCCCTTTGTTTTTCTTGCCCATAGATAACTATAAAGTGCAGTTCTTAAACCACCAATATGTAAATAACCAGTTGGACTTGGAGCAAATCTAGTAATTGCCATTTTTGTATTCCTTATTTGTCTTTATTTTTGTAAGATTTAAAAAATCCAATTGCAGAAATTATTGCAACACCTGCAATAAATATTAGCATTGCTAAATCAAGAGGTTCCATTTGTTTCCTTTTCTTTAAGTTGACCACATGCTGCTGAGATATCTAATCCTTTAGATTCTCTAATTGTACATAGTAAACCTCTACTTGTTAAATATTCTTGGAATTTTACCATATCCTCCCTTTGTGGTCTTTGATATGATGTACCAGGATAGGGATTAAAATAAATAAGATTTACTTTTGCTTTTATTCCATCAAGAAGTTTTAACAGTTTTTGTGCAGAAGGTATATCATCATTTTTATCTTTTATTACTAGATATTCAAACATAACTTTTTTTCTAGCATAAACTGGGAACTTTCTAACTGCATCAATAATTGATTTTATATTGTATGCTTTATTCATAGGAATAAGTTCACTTCTTAAATCATCATCAACTGCATGAAGTGAAATAGCAAGTTGAATTCCTAAATCTTCATTTCCTAATTTTTCTATTTTAGATGATAATCCAGAAGTTGATACAGTCTGTCTTCTTCTTGATATTGCTAGCCCATCAAGTTCTGAAAATACTTTTACAGAGTGAACAAAGTTCTTATAGTTATCAAGGGGTTCACCCATTCCCATAAAGACAATATTAAGTGTTTTATTCTCTGCAATTTCATTATCTCTTTTTATTTGAACAATTTGATTTACTATTTCACCAACAGAAAGATTTCTAACAAATCCACCTTTTGCAGTTAAGCAAAAAGTACATCCAACTTTACAACCAACTTGAGTTGAAATACAAACAGTATATTTTTCTCCTCTTTCAATTGAACCATCTTCATTTACTTTTTTTTCTTTCATAAGTAATAAAACAGATTCAACTGTGTGACCATCTTCTAATTGAAAAAGATATTTAATACTTCCATCAAGACTCTTTTCTTTTTTAACAATTTTTAGAATATCTATTTCATAGTTTTCTTTTAATTGTTCTTTTAAATCATTTGGTATGTTTTTCATTTCGTCATAAGATGTTACATACTTTTTATATATCCAGTTATAAACTTGCTTTGCTCTGAAGCTTGGTTTTAACTTTTCTTTTAATTCCTCTAAAGTGAAATCGTAGATTGTACTCATAGCTTTCCTTTTTAAGCTTTAAACTTATTTTGAAGTGTACAAAATCTTTTATTTGTAACAGTTAAAGTAAATAGGTTAGTTTATATTATTGTTGTAGTTTTATCGTGTAGAGATTAAAGATTTATATTAATATATGATATTCTTGTTAAAATGTTTCTCTAGTTACATGGATGTAAGCTTGCTTACCATTTCACTTTCAACAGCTAAAAATGTGATGAAGCTCACATTTTTTTAATGCTGTTTCACGTGAAACATTATTTGATAATTTGTTTTTCTAGTAAATATGAAGTTAGTTTTTTCATAGCTTCTTTGTGGTTTTTCATGAACTCTTCGTGAGCATTTTCATTTGTATAGTTTGTAATAATAAAGATTCCAGCAACTGGAATTTCAAACTCTTTAGCTACTTGTAAAATTGAGTAGAATTCCATATTCTCTGCACCAATTCCATACTCATTAAAGTTTTTTGACAGTTCAAAGTTTTTTGAAATATAATTAGATGAGTTAATGATAGTATCATTTCTTACCATTTTATTTTCTGATTCTAATACATTGTCTAATGGAGTATAAGAGTTGTCTTCTAAAAAAGACAACTCAATATTTGCAGCTCTTTTTGATTCTACTATATCAAATATTTTATGATTACCATAGCTTCCTGCAGTTCCAATAAAAAGTAAAAAATCAGGTTTGTCAAATAGACATTGTCTAGTAAGATTAATTGCTGTTTCAACTAATCCTACTCCCATTTCTTTTGCAAAGTTAAATGTTTCATTTCTCCCTGCACAAACAATCATTATTTGCACTCCATTACAAATGAAGGGTCAATTGATATATCTTCTTTATTTGATTCAGGTACGGCTATTTTTGCATCTACCATTTCTGTATTAGAGTATGCCATTCTTGCCATTGGTCTATAAGTTGAATTATGTATTGAGATATTTTTTACTACACATTTTAAACCTAAATCTCTAGACAAGTTTTTTGCATATCTTGTTCCCCAATTTATTGCTTCTAGTCTCAAAATATCATTTGCTATATCAAAAGTTGAATCTTTTACCGTCCATCTAAGATTGCTAATAACTATGTTAGTACTTCTTTCTTCTTTTAATTCAATCATTTCACTAATGAATTCATTTATATAAGTTGCTTGATCTGAACTTACTTTATATCTTAATTCTCCTCTGTATCCTGTGATCTTTGGAGCATTATTAGAAGTTCTATATTGTGGTCTTACAGTTAATGTTCCACTATCTTTTTCAATTTTATCATAATCCTTTATCTTTTTATTAAATCTTTTAAGAGTTTTGTTTATCTCTTTTTCACTATCCCCTTCAACTACAACAGAAAAATATGTTGTAAGAGTATCTTCTGTTAAACTTTTTGAAAACTTTTTATTAAAGTTAACCTCAAAAGAAAATAAATAAATTGGTAAAATAAGTAATGCTAAAAATTTCATGTTAAATCCTTACTGGAATATTGTTCTCTTTTAAATAGTGTTTTAGTTCCATAATATCAATCTCTTTAAAGTGAAAAATTGATGCTGCTAAAGCTGCACTTGCTCCACATTCAAAAGCTTCCTTCATATGTTCCATTGTTCCAGCTCCGCCACTTGCAATAACTGGAATATCAACTATTTTAGAGATTTGTGATGTTATATCTAGTTCAAATCCTGTTTTGGCACCATCAGTGTCCATAGATGTTAAAAGGATTTCACCTGCACCTCTATTGTAAACTTCTTTTGCCCATTGTATGGCATCAATACCTGTATCTTCTCTTCCACCTTTTACAAAAACGTGGTAAGAACCATCTTCAACTTTTTTTACATCAATTGCAACGACAATACACTGTGAACCAAATCTTTTTGCTCCCTCATCAATAAAGTCTGGATTTACTACTGCTGAAGAGTTTATAGAAACTTTATCACAACCTACATTTAGTAGTTTATAAATATCATCAAGCTTTCTAATTCCCCCACCAACAGTTAAAGGAATAAATACTTCCTTCGCTACATCTCTTACAATATCAACGATAGTATCTCTATTTTCGTGACTTGCAGTAATATCTAAAAAAGTGATTTCATCTGCACCTTCATTGTTATATCTTTTTGCAACTTCTACAGGATCACCTGCATCTCTAAGTCCAACAAAGTTTACACCTTTTACTACCCTTCCATCTTTTACGTCTAAGCAAGGGATGATTCTTTTTGCAAAATAACTCAAAACTTAATCCTTATTGAATTTAAGTAAAAATCTTATCTAATTGTAAGTTAAATACAGATATACTCTTTAGTTCTTAATTAGGAGAAGGTTATAGTTAAAGCAAAGAAAAAATTCGGACAAAATTTTTTAAAAGACAGTACAGTCTTAGATAGGATCATCCAATCGATGCCCAAAAATGATAATAAAATCGTAGAAATTGGGCCTGGCTTAGGTGATTTGACAGAAAAATTAGTCAAGTACAAAGATACGTTAGCGTATGAAGTAGATACCGATTTAATTGGTATTTTAAAGACTAAGTTTGCAATTGACATCCACGAGAAGCGTTTTGAACTGATCCACACTGATGTTTTAAAAGCTTGGAATGAAAAAAGTACACTTTATGAAGGAAGCTATGATTTAATAGCTAACTTACCGTACTATATTGCAACAAATATTATTTTAAGGGCAATTGAAGACGAGAATTGCGAGAATATTATTGTAATGATACAAAAAGAAGTAGCTCTGAAGTTTGCAGCATCAGAAGGTGAAAAAGAGTTTTCTGGACTTGGTGTTATTACAAAATTGGCTTCAAAAGAGGCAAGGATACTATTTGATGTACCTCCTGAATCTTTTGAACCAGCTCCAAAAGTTATGTCTTCAATTTTATTTATCAAAAAAGATTTAGATGTAAAACTAGATAAAAGTTTTTTGAAGTTTTTAAAGGTTTGCTTCTCGCAACCTCGAAAAAAACTTATTAAAAACCTTTCTTCTGTTTATGATAAAAAACTTTTATCTGATGTTTACAGTGACCTTGAATTAATAGAGACTTTAAGACCTCATGAGCTTAACGCATCTTTGTATAGCCAAATGTATACAAAGGTTAAGAATGGAAAACAACGAAGTTAAAGTACAAGTACAAGAACAAAACGAAAATAAGCCTAAACAGCAACAACAAGAAAAAAAACAAACTACAAATAAACCAAATAATCAAAATCAAAAAACTGATAAGAGTGATAAAAAAGTTTATAACAAAAAGAGAAGACCTACTAATAATAGAGCAAAAACTAATGCGAGTAAGTCTACAAAAACATGGAATGCTGATTTAAGAAAAGCATATATAATCAATGAAAAATCTCATAAAAATAGATTAAACCCTCACAATAAACTAAATCTTTCAACTAATGCAAAAGTTAGAATTACTCCATTAGGTGGATTAGGTGAGATTGGTGGAAATATGATGGTAATTGAAACTGAAAACAATGCAGTTATTGTTGATGTTGGAATGAGTTTCCCTGATGAAAATATGCATGGTGTTGATATTTTAATTCCTGATTTTACATATATTAGAGAAATCAAAGATAAAATTGAAGCAGTTATAATTACTCATGGGCATGAAGATCATATTGGTGCTATGCCTTATTTATATAAAGAGATGCAGTTTCCTATTTATGGAACCTCTTTACCTCTAGAAATGATTGGTTCAAAATTTGATGAACACAAAATGAAAGAGTATAGAAAACTATTTAGACCAGTTGAAAAAAGAGTTCCAATTAAAATTGGTGATTTTGAAATTGAGTGGATTCACATCACTCACTCTATTATTGATTCATCTTCATTAGCAATTACAACTGAAGCTGGAACAATTATTCATACAGGTGATTTTAAAATTGACCACACTCCAATAGATGGTTTCCCAACAGATTTACATAGATTTGCACATTATGGTGAAAAGGGTGTTTTACTTTTAATGTCTGACTCTACTAACTCTCACTCTCCAGGTTTTACTAAAACTGAAAAAACTGTAGGACCAACTTTTGATAGACTATTTTCTACTTCAAAAGGAAGAGTTATTATGTCAACATTCTCTTCAAATATCCATAGAGTTGCACAAGCAATTGAGCATGGAATTAAGTATGGAAGAAAAATCTGTGTTATTGGAAGATCTATGGAAAAGAACTTAGATATTGCAATGAGTTTAGGATATATAAAATTTCCAAAAGATCAATTTATCGATGCCCATGAAGTAAATAAATATGAAGATAAAGAAGTTTTAATTGTGACTACTGGAAGTCAAGGTGAGTCTATGTCAGCTCTTTATAGAATGTCAATTCATGAGCATAGACATGTAAAGATTAAACCAGGTGATCAAATCATTTTATCAGCTAAAGCTATTCCTGGAAATGAGGCTAGTGTATCTGGTATTATCAATCATTTATTAAAAGCTGGTGCACAAGTTGCATATCAAGACTTTAGTGAAATTCATGTATCAGGACATGCTGCACAAGAAGAACAAAAATTAATGATTAGACTTGTTAAACCTAAATTCTTTATGCCAATTCACGGTGAATATAACCATGCCTTAAAGCATGCAAAGACAGGTATTGATTGTGGAGTACTAGAAAGAAATACTTATATAATGAGTGATGGAGAACAAGTAGAAGTAACACCTAAATATCTTAAAAAAGCAAGATCAGTTAAGACTGGAAAAGTATATATTGATAATCAAATGAATCATAAAATTGCAGATGACATTGTAATTGATAGACAAACTATGGCAAACGAAGGTGTTGTTATGATTGTTGGTCAAGTTAATGCAAATGATAGAAAAATGGAAACTAAACCAAAAGTTACTTCATTTGGACTTGTTCCAAACAAACAAGATAGAAACTTTGCCAAAGAGATTGAAGATATTTTAGAGACTTTCTTACAAAATGCAAGAGAGGGAGTATTTAAAAATAATAGATACTTAGAAGATGAATTAAGAAAAGTTGTTAGAAAACACTGTTTCAGAAAATATAAAAAATACCCAATGATTGTACCAACACTATTTGTACAATAAGGAAATAAAAATGGATTTCAATAAAATTGCAAGTGATGTATTAGAGATTGAAGCTAATGAATTATTATTAGCAGCTAAAAATATCAAAGATTTTGATATAGAAAAAGCAGTTGATTTAGTAGTTTCTTGCAAGGGAAAACTTATTGTAACAGGAGTAGGGAAGTCTGGTTTAGTTGGAGCTAAGATAGCTGCAACATTAGCTAGTACTGGAACATCATCTTTTTTCCTTCATCCAACAGAAGCTATGCATGGTGACTTAGGAATGATTGGAAAAAATGATATTGTATTAGCAATATCTTATAGTGGTGAAAGCGAGGAGTTAATACAACTTCTTCCCCACCTTAAAAGATTTGATATTCCATTGATTGCAATGGCTAAAACTAAAGAATCAACTCTTGGTAAATACTCTGATTTCTTTATTAATATCTCTGTATCAAAAGAGGCTTGTCCTTTAGATACAGCTCCTACTTCATCTACAACATTAACTATGGCTATGGGAGATGCATTGGCTGTTTGTTTAATGAAAAAGAGAGATTTCAAAAAAGAAGATTTTGCTTCGTTTCATCCAGGTGGTAGCTTAGGGAAGAAGTTATTTATTAAAGTAGATGACTTATTAAGACGGGATAATTTACCTGTTGTTTCACGTGAAACAAAGTTAAAAGATGCAATCGTAACTATGAGTGAAGGAAGACTAGGAAGTATACTTATTGTTGATGAAAACAGTAGATTAAGTTCAGTTCTTAGTGATGGAGATTTAAGAAGAGCATTAATGTCAAATGATTTCTCTTTAGATTGTAAAATAGAAGATATATCTACTAAAAATCCAAAAACAGTAAAAGATAAAAATATCTTAGCAAGTGATGCACTAAGAATCATAGAAGAGTATAAAATTCAAGTGTTAATAGTTACGGATGAAGAGGGTAAAGTTGAAGGAATTTTACATATTCATGATCTAATTGAAGCAGGAATCAAATAATGAAAAAACAAGAAGAAGAGACAACAGAATTAACAAGACTTAATAAGTTTATTTCTCACAATAGTAGTTACTCAAGAAGAGAAGCAGATAAAATAATAGAAGAAGGAAGAGTTACAATAAATGGAAAACCTGTAACGAATCTTTCAACTAAAGTATCTCCTAATGATGAAGTTAAAATTGGGAAAAAACTTATAAAAGAAGATAAAAATAGAATGTACACAGTAATAATGTATAATAAACCAAAAGGGGAGTTAGTAACTAAAAATGACCCACAAGGTAGAAAGACTGTTTTTGATTCTTTAGATAAAAAATATAAACACTTTATGCCAATTGGAAGATTAGATTATGCTAGTGAAGGTTTAATTCTTTTAACTGATTCTGTTGATGTTGCGAATAAATTAATGCATTCTAAATTAGAAAGAATCTACAAAATAAAAGTAGATGGTGAAATTCATCCAAAAGTAGAAGAGGCAATGTTACATGGTCTAGAACTTGAAGATGCTAGCACTGGAGCTCATGAAAAATCAAAGATTAAATCTATGAATTTTGAACCTTTCGTTGCTTATCAGATTTTGACTAATAACAAAAATTTTTCTAAACTAAAAGTTGCAATTACTGAAGGTAAGAATAGAGAATTAAGAAGATTTTTTGGACACTTTGGTTTAAATGTAATGGACTTAAAAAGATTTGAATTTGGTGGAATGACATTAAACAATCTTCCTACTGGAAAGAGTAGATATTTAACTAAGGATGAATACAAAGATTTAAGATCTTTTATAAACGCACAAGATGACTGACTTATCAAACATATTACGTCCACAAACTTTAAATGAGTTTATAGGACAAAAACATATAATCGGTAAAGATAAAACATTATATAAACTAATTGAGAAAAAAGAGATACCACATCTCTTTTTTTATGGTAAGCCAGGAACAGGTAAAACTACTTTAGCAAAAATCATTGCAAAAAATATCAATACAGACTATTATTACTTTAATGCAACAACAATAAAAATTGATGATTTAAGAAAGGTATTTATAAAATATAAAAATGCTTTACTTAAGCCTATCGTTTTTATTGATGAAGTGCATAGACTATCAAAGAATCAACAAGAAGTACTTCTTCCAATAATGGAAAATTATGAAGCAATTATAATCGGTGCAAGTACAGAAAACCCATTTTTTACATTAACTAATGCAATAAGGTCTAGATCTTTTTTATATGAATTCAAAGCCTTTACTAAAGAAGAGATGGAAGAGGTTTTAAAAAGAACATTTAACTATATTGATTATACGATAGATAAGGATGCTAGAGAGTATTTAATCTTATCAAGTAGTGGTGATGCAAGGGCAATGCTTAATTTGCTTAATTTCGCCGTTAAAATTGATTCTCACATAACAATGAAAATATTAAAAGAACTAAGAGAATATCCTATTGGAGATGGAGTTAGTTCAAAAGATAGTCACTATGATTTAGCAAGTGCTATGATTAAATCAATTAGAGGTTCTGATGTAGATGCAGCACTTTATTATATGGCAAGACTAATTGATGGCGGAGAGAGTGTTGAATTTATTACTAGAAGATTAGTTATTCATGCAAGTGAAGATATTGGAAATGCAAATCCAAATGCACTTACTATGGCAGTAAATACTATGGTTGCAACATCAAAAATAGGATATCCAGAAAGTAGGATTATACTTTCTCAATGTATTATTTATTTAACTTCATGTCCTAAATCAAATGCTTCATATATGGGTATTAATAAAGCACTTGGTGATGTACAAAATGGTAGAATATTAGAGATTCCAAAACACCTAAGAGATAGTCATATTGGATATAAATATCCCCATGATTATGGTGGATGGGTAGAACAGCAATATTTAGTTGAACCAACAAGATATTATGATTCATTAAATGTTGGCTATGAAAAAACATTAAATGAGTGGCTGAAAAAAATTAAAAATAAAGACTTAGGGGAAAAATAGATGGACTTTCTTTTAGATTACTATTTGTGGATACTTGTTTTTCATATAGTAGCAGTGATGTCGTGGATGGCAATGTTATTTTATCAACCAAGACTTTATGTATATCATACAGAGCATAAAGATAAAAAAGAGTTTGTAGAAGTTGTTAAAATACAAGAATTAAAAATGTATAAATACATTGGTATGCCAGCTATGTGGGCAACTTTAGTTAGTGGATTTTTAATGGTAGCTATTAATCCTGATTTATTAAAAGGAGATGGTTGGCTTCATGCAAAGATATTTTTTGTATTACTTCTTGTTGCTTACTCTTTTTCTTTGGGATATTATAGAAAAGAGCTTGAAAAAGGAAACTATAAAAAAGAAGGAAAATTTTTTAGAGCTTATAATGAAGTTCCAACAGTATTAGCAGTTCTTATTGTTGGATATGTAGTGACAAAAACTTTTTCACTTAGTTTTACAATTATTACTTTATTAATAGGAAGTTTTATAATATATAAAGTATTAAACCAAAAATCAAAAGAAAAGAAGAATTAATGAGTTTTGAAAAAGTTTATGTTCTAGATACAAATATTTTACTTGAAGATGCAACAAATATTTTTAAGTTAAGTGATGAAAAAAAGAATTTAATTGTTTTACCAGAAACAGTACTTGATGAAATTGATAGCAAAAAAAGTGGTTTTGATGAGATAAACTTTCAAGCAAGAGAGTTTGCAAGAATCTTAGAAAATTCGAAAATCATTGGCACAAAAAAAGAAGAAAACTTTAAAATAGTAAGACTAGAGATACATAGCCAAAAAGAGGCAATAATAGATATTATTTCATGTGAAGAGTATGATATAAATACTAAAAATGTAGCTTTAAATATTATAAATGATAGAAAAATACTTGAAGTAGGACTTTTTGCAAAAAGACACTATGATGAAAATACAACTTTTCTTTCTTTAGATATTATGGCAAGAACTAGAGCTGTATCTTTAGATTTAAATACTGATTCTTTACTTGGTTCAAATCAAGAAGATTTTAATTATGAGTTTATTAAAACTATTGAAATAAAGTTTGAAGATACAGAGCATTTAGATAATACTTTAATCACTGAATTAGATAGTGAATATGCACCCCACAATTTTAATTACTGTTTTAAAGTAAAAAGTTCAGACCAAGTTATTCTTGCTACAGTTCAAAATAAAAGAGTAGTTTTATTAGATGAAGGGGAAATGAGAAATCAAATTATTACTCCTTTAAATAAAGAGCAACTATTCTTTTCATGTGGAATACTATCTCATTTTTATAATGTACTTATTGTTGAAGCAAAAGCAGGTTCTGGTAAAACTTTACTTGCATTAAGTGGAGCATTAAAGTTAATTAGACAAAAAAACTATCAAAGAGTAATTTACATTAGAAACTCAATTGAATCCCTTGACAAAGGTGAAGATGTAGGATATTTACCTGGATATGAAGAGAAATTTAGAATCTATAATCACCCATTAATGGATAGTTTAGACTATATAATTAGAACAGAGCATAAAAGAAGACAAGCAAATAAAAAGAATGCAGAGAATATTCAAGAGTTAGATGATCAAGAAGTAACTCAAAGAATAGAACAAATGATTCAAAACTATGGAATAGAGACAATGTGGGTAGGGGAAATGAGAGGAAGAACTCTTTCTAATGCCTTTGTTATAATTGATGAAGCACAAAATATGTCAAACAAAACTATGCAAATGGTTTTATCTAGAGTTGATAATACTTGTAAAGTTGTAATTTTAGGAAGTAATAAACAAATTGATAACTTCTATGTAAATAAACATACAAATGCATTAACTACTCTTTTAAAATCTACAAAAAATGAAAACTCACTTATAAATATCTTTGCAATTAGGTTACAAAAAGTATTAAGAGGTCCAATTACTGAATGGGCAGAGCAGATATTTACTTCAAAAAATAGATAATTTATTAAAAATTAGATACCTTTATGTATTAAAATATGTAAAGGTATTCAAATGAAAATTGTATTTTTAGACACAAAAACTTTAGGAAATGATATTTCACTTGATAAGTTTGAAACTTTAGGTGAAGTAATAAAATATGAAACTACAAATTCACGTGAAACATTGCAAAGAGTCCAAGATTGTGATGTAGTAGTTACAAATAAAGTAGTACTTTCAAAAGAAATAATAGAAAAATCAAATTTTAAACTTATTTGTATAACTGCAACAGGAACTAATAATGTTGACCTAGAAGCAGCTGCTAAAGCAAATATTGAAGTTAAAAATGTAACTGACTATTCCACTTCAAGTGTAGCCCAACTAACAATAACTTTAGTGTTAGAGCTTATTCAAAAGATTTCCTATTATAAAGAGTATGTTGATTCTCTTCAATGGTCAAGAAGCAATCTTTTCACACATGTTGACAAACCATTCTTTGAATTAAAAAACAAAAAATGGGGAATAATTGGACTTGGTAATATTGGAAAAGAAGTTGCAAAAATAGCAAATGCCTTTGGAAGTGAAGTTAATTATTATTCTACTTCTGGTAAGAATTTAAATACAGATTATAATAATATAAGTCTAGAAGAGCTACTTAAAACTTCAGATATAATTACAATACATTCTCCACTTAATGATTCAACATACAATTTGCTAAATAAAACAAATTTAAGTTTGCTAAAAGAAGATGCTATTTTAGTAAATGTAGGGCGTGGTGGAATTATAAATGAAGATGATTTATCTGCAAAGCTAGATTCAACTAAAAGCTTATATTGTGGGCTTGATGTTGTAGAAAAAGAGCCAATTGAAGAGAGTAGTCCATTATTAAAAATCAAAAATAAAGACAGATTAATTTTAACACCACATATTGCATGGTCATCAATAGAAGCTAGGACAACTTTAATAAATAAAGTATTTGACAATATAAAATCTTTTGTATTATAATACATACTATAATATGTATAGGAGTACACATGAATCTGTTGCAATATAAATCAGATGAGATGGTTTCATCTACAGAGTTAATTAGAAAGAGTAAAAACATCTTTAATAAGCTTCAAAAAAAAGAGATTGAGAAGGCTGTAATATTAAGAGATGGTAAACCTCAGTTTATGCTTTTAGATTTTGATACTTATGAAGAGTTGATGAGTGAATACCTATCTTTAAAACAACTTTTAGAAAAAGATGAAAAAAAAGTTAAAAAGAATAAAGTAAAAAAAGTTGAAATTGAAGAAGAACTTTTACAAATTGATGATTCTTATGATGATGAAGAAGAGATAAAAAAAGATGAATTGGAAGAAGCTTTAGCTCAAATAGAAAAATTAGGACTAGAAGAAAAAAGTGATGAAATCTTAGAAACAAAAGATGATTTAGAGATTGAAATTGATATTAAAGAGATTAATAAAGAGAAACAACCTTTAAAAGATTTCTGGGAGTAAATATTAAAGTATAGATTTAGAATCAATAAAAGAATTGTTTAACTTTTATTTTAAGAAAGAAATTACTATTTAGGATTTTAATGCACTCTAAATACAATTTGGTTAAAATTAGCTTTTTTAAAGGGTTTTATATTGAAATATAATTGTATTGATTTTTTTTGCGGATGTGGTGGTTTAAGTTTAGGTTTTAAACAAGCTGGGTTTAACATAATTATGGGAATTGATTCTGATGAAAATGCCATAAAAACATATAATAAGAATTTTAATAATGTTGGCTATAGACTTGATGTTTTAGATGTTAATGGTAAAGAAATTTTAAAAAAACTTCCAAAAGATACAAAAGTAGATGTACTAATTGGTGGTCCTCCTTGTCAAGGATTTTCAGCTGCAAATCAATGGACAAAAGATAATGACGATGATAGAAATAAGTTGGTTTTATATTATGCCAAACATATCGAATACTTAGAACCAAAAATGTTTTTAGTTGAAAATGTGAAAGGAATGCTAGCCCCGTCAAAAGTTCATATAAAAGATCAAATTTTAAAAATATTTGATAAAATTGGTTACACTATACATGGTCCAGAAATACTAAATGCCGCAGATTATTTAGTGCCACAAAAAAGAGAAAGAGTATTTTTTATTGGAACAAAGAAAGGTTACAACTTTAAATTCCCAGAAAAAAAAGACATTAAATATACTGTAAAAGATGCTATTTCTGATTTATATATTTTTGAAGATAAACAAGATGATGAACCAATTAAACATAAATTGAAAACTGAAAGTGTTTATCAAAAGTTAATAAGAGAAAATTCTGAAATTGTATATAATCATCATCCAAAACTTCCTGCTGAAATTACACAACTTAAAATTAGTCATGTACCTCAAGGTGGTAATTGGAAAGATATACCACTAGATGTAATAGGGAATAATAGAAGTAATAGACATTCTAGTGCATATAAAAGATTAAGTGAAAAAGAACCTTCAATAACTATAGATACAGGCAATGCTCATTCAAACTATTTTCATCCTCTATTTAATAGAATACCTTCTGTAAGAGAAGCTGCTAGACTACAATCATTCCCTGATACTTTTATTTTTGAAGGACCGAGGGGTAGTCAATATAGGCAAGTTGGAAATGCAGTTCCTCCCCTATTATCAAAAGCTATCGCTGAAGAATTTATGAAATCATTAGGGAATTACAATGAATAAAATTGATTTATTTTGTGGATGTGGTGGATTAAGTTTAGGGTTTAAACAAGCTGGATTTAATAATTTATTTTCAATTGATTTTTGGCCTGATGCAATTGAAACTTATAATCATAATATGCCAAATTCAAATGCATATTGTGAATGTCTTGATGAAGATATAGTGGAAAAATTAGATAAATATTACAATGGAGAAGAAATACATACAATAATTGGAGGACCACCTTGTCAAGGATTCTCAACTGTTGGGACTAATAGGTTAGGGAAAAGAGATGTTGAAGACCCAAGAAATTACTTATATCAACACTTTTTAAAATTTGTTAAACATCATAGACCTTATTGCGTTTTAATTGAAAATGTAAAAGGTATGAAAACTTTAGATAAAGGTAGATACTTAAATCATATAATTTCTGAAATAAAAGAAATGGGTTATAACGTAAAATATGAGATTTTAAATGCATCAGAATATGGAGTACCTCAAAGTAGATATAGACTCTTTATTGTTGGTTATTTGATGGATAATTTTGAATTCCCAAAGCCTGTAGATTATAAAGTTACAACTAGTGAAGCTATCTCTGACTTACCAAGTTTAGATGTATATTCAGATTTAAAAGATTGTCCAACCAGTTTTGTATATTCTAAGAAGTTAACTGATTATCAAGTCCTTTTAAAAGGAAAATCAAAACTAATTTTTAATCACGAACCTACAAATCATACTGAACAAACAAAAGATATAATATCAAAAATTAAAGATGGTGGAAGAATAACAGATTTACCAGAAGAATATTGGAATATTAGAAAATATAACAAGTCTTTTCAAAGAATGAACAGTTGTGAACCATCACATACAATAGATACAGGTCACAGAAATTACTTTCATTATAAAGAAAATAGAGTACCTTCTGTGAGAGAATGTGCAAGAATACAATCTTTTCCTGATAATTTTATTTTTTTAAAATCTAAAACTAGTCAATATAAACAAGTAGGAAATGCTGTACCTCCAATATTAGCAAATAAATTGGCTATTCAAATCAAAAAATATATTGAACTTGAAGATATTGAGAAATTGAGAGAAAAAAGAAAAAAACTGATTAAAGGTTAAATATGTTAAAAAAATATAAAGTAGAAAAAGAAACAGATTTTGTAATTAATTTAAGTAAATATGATGTTTTAAAATACATTTTAAAACAATACTTATCAAAATTTTTCAATGAATTAGATAATATAAACAATCAAGAATTAATAAGTCAAAAAACAATTCTATTAGACGAATTAATAAAAGACAATAAAGATGATTATTTAGAATTTGAAATTGCAGATAAATATTATTTTCTACTTAATGTTTATAAATTTGATTATTTTGATAATTTAATAACTTATAGTAAAGAAATTTTAGGAATAACTGTAAAAGAGGATGAAGAAAGTACAGAAAAACTTAATAATATTAAAAAAAATGTATCTTTAAACCAAATATTTTTTGGACCTCCAGGTACTGGAAAAACATATAATGTTGTTAATGAAAGTTTAAAAATTCTTGGTGAAGATTCTTCTAATTTATCAAATGTAGAAAAATTTGACAAATTATATAGTTTAAATCCAAAGTTACTGAATGATGATAAGTTAAAACCTGGCAAAAAAATTTATAGAAATTTATCTTATCCTATTTCAACTATTTTAAAAATCTTTGATAAAAATAATACTGTATCAATGACTAAAGAAGAAATAATTGAGTCTGCTATGAATGATTATCATTTAAGTTGGAGCGGACCATCAACTATAAGTCAAAACACAAGACCACTTTTACATTTTAATTTATTAGAAAAAAATAATAACTCGTTTGAATTGACAGACAAAGGGAAAGAGTTTTTATCTGAATATAAAACTATAAATTTTTCTAATGAAATGATTACTTCTTTAAAAAACTACATAGTATCAAGTCTAAGAAATACCACTTTAAACGATATAAACTTAGTTAAAAATATGATTTTATGTACATTAAGATGGTTTTATGAAGATAAAATCATTAGTGATGCTTCAAATACAATTAAATTACTTAAGTATTATAACTATGAAAATATGAGTTATGGTTATATTTTTCCATATTTAATGGAATTAAACCTAATTGAAAAAAAAGATACTAATTTTTCTATAACTAACTATGGAGAAGAACTTGTAGAAAGTTTAACTATTTTAAAAGATATAGATGATGGAAAAGAAAACAAACAAATTAAGTTTAATAGATTAAATGAAATTGGGAAAATAGAATTTGTTACATTTCATCAAAGCTTTTCTTATGAAGAATTTATTGAAGGAATTAGACCTGAAGTAGTAAAAACTAGTGATGGGAAAAATGAAATTACATATAATGTAAAAAATGGTATTTTCAAAAATATATCAAATGCTGCAATAAAAAATCCTGATGAAAATTTTGTTCTAATAATAGATGAGATTAATAGAGGAAATATTTCAAATATCTTTGGTGAACTGATTACACTTTTGGAAAACACAAAAAGAAAAGGTAATAAAGATGCATTGAGTATAAAGCTACCTTATTCTAATGAAATATTTAGTGTACCTAATAATTTATATGTTATTGCTACAATGAATACTGTAGATAGGTCAATTGGTCTTATAGATAATGCTTTAAGAAGAAGGTTTACATTTATTGAATATCCACCATTAAGTAAGCTAATCACTTCTATTGATGGAATTGATTTAATTGAGTTTTTCACTACTTTAAATAAGAGAATAAGTTTTTTATTAGATGATAATCATAAATTAGGTCACGCATATTTTATGTCAATAAAAAATGAAAAAGATTTAAATATATTATTGAAAGATAAAATTATTCCTTTACTTCAAGAATATTTCTATGATGAATGGGACAAGATTGCACTTGTATTTGCAGATAATGATGCGTGGGGGAAAAAAGAGGAAGAAAAAATTATTCAAAAAAACTCAGCTACTGATGTCAATGAACTATTTGGAGAAAGTGATTTAAATGGATATGAAGATAAGATTGTTTATCAAGTCAATGAAAATTTACTTAAAGCAAATTTATCTTTAGATATTTTAAAATTAATTTATGAGAAACCAACTAGATGAAATATCCAAAAAAAGTTTGTGAATTTGGATATATAAGAAATATAAAGGCATATCCTAATGCTACTGACACTTTTAATGAGATATTTTTAAATGATGATGCATTTGAAGAATTAATTTCTTTTATAGAAACTAATTCTGCACTCAATGGAGATATTGACAAAGCATTTTCTATTTATAGAAAAAGTGGTAAACAATACATACAAGTTAAAAACTATGTTGGAATAATTGAAACCAAAAATAAAACTGTTATTGAGATACTCCCAAAAATTTATTTATCAAATGATAAAGATGAGATTAAAAAGACTAAAGATATTTTTCTGAAAATGTTGAAAGAGTTAAAAAATTCACCATTTATTTCAATTAGTGATGCTGACCTTCAAACAAAAAAAGATTTTCCTATGTTAGAAATATTTATTTCTTCATTTTTAATTGAATGTGAAAGACTGATAAAATACTTGAAATTAAACTATATTAAAAAATCTGAAAATTTAAAATTTATCAAAGGGAAAATAGAAATAACAAATCAAATAAAACATAATTCAATAAATAAAAGTAATTTTTTTGTTAATTATGATAAATATGACTTAAATATCCCACAAAATAAATTAATAGTTTCAACTTTATATAAAATTATTAATATATCTATTTCTCATAAAAATATTTCAAAAGCTTCAAAACTATTAAAGAATCTACCTTCTATTGAAACTTCTAAAAATATTACTAGAGACTTTCAATTATCATTAAATTCTAATAGATTATTTAAATCATATGAAAAAGCATTAAATTGGGCAGAAGTATTTTTATTAAATAAATCATTTACAAATTTTTCTGGAGATAGTATTAATCAAGCTATACTTTATCCAATGGAAAGAATTTTTGAAGATTATATATGTTCATTATTAAAGAAATTTACAATAGGAAATACCATTAAACTTCAAGATAAATCTTATTACTTAGTTGACAAACATAAAAACAAAGGAAAATTTTTACTTAAACCTGATGCTATATTATCAAAAAAAGAAAGTTTAATTATATTTGATACAAAATGGAAATTACTGAATTCAAAAAGCAATTCTAAAAACTACAATATAAAATCTGCTGATATGTACCAATTATATGCATATGGAAAAAAATATTCTTTAAATTCTCAAATAGAACCAAAATTAAAACTTATCTATCCTAAAAATATAAATTTTATAGATAAACTTGATAATTTTATTTATGACGGGGATTTAGTATTAGAAGTAATACCTTTTGATTTAGAAAGAAATGAAAAAGAACAAATACTTTCATTAATTCATTAATATCTTTGATTATATGTTTGAGTAAAAGAATTGATACTTATATAAGTTCTTAAAAGTCTTAAACTAGTGATACCTCACTAGTTTTATAGATTATTTTTAATATATAAATAATCAGATATCTTAGTCCACTCTCTTACATCTTTCATATATGCATCTTGGTGGTCTAGAATCTCTTTTAGCTCAGGAGATTTTTTTCCTAATTCATCTCTTAATTCAGCATTTGCTTTTTTCATTTCATCCATAATCTCTTTTGGGAATGTTTTGATTTGAATATTTGGATATTCTGCTTTCATCTTTTTCCAGGCTTTTGCATTCATATCATAGTTTTGTATATACATATCATATGCAGCTGTTCTAATAGTAAGTACTAAAATCTCTTGTAAATCTTTTGGTAATTTATCAAAAGTTTTTTTATTTATTAAAAACTGCATTTCAGAAGCTGGTTCATGCCAACCTGTATAATAATAAGAAGCAACTCTATGAAATCCCATACCTATGTCCATAGATGGACCAACCCATTCTAGTGCATCGATATTATTTCTTTCAAGTGCTGTGTAAAGCTCCCCTGGAGCAATATTTGTAACTTGAACACCAAGTTTTGCCATAATTTCTCCAGCAAAACCAGGAATCCTCATTTTAAGTCCTTGTAAGTCTTCTAAAGTATTAATCTCTTTTTTAAACCAACCACCCATTTGAACGCCAGTACTTCCACCTGGAAATGAAAGTAGTCCATGTTTTGAATAAACTTTTTGCATAAGCTCTAAGCCACCACCTTCATAAAACCAAGCATACTGTTCAGGTGCAGTCATCCCAAATGGCATAGATGTAAAAGGAAGAGCTGCAATATCTTTACCTTTCCAATAATATGATGCAGAATGTCCTATATCATACTGACCACCTTTTACCATATCAAAAATACCAAGTGGTGATTTATGCTTATTAGCAGCATCAACTCTAATTTTTAATCTTCCATTTGAAATAGTTTCTGCATATTTTGCCATATTTCTTGCTGAGTCAATTAATGGAGATAAAGTAGGTCCCCAAGTTGTAGCCATAGTAAGAGTATAAGTTTTAGCTTTTGCTTTTTTCTCTTGTTTTGTTTGTTGTTTTGTGTCATTACACCCAGTAAAAAGAATAACTAATGAAACAAAAAGAAATGTAAGTCTTTTCATCTTTCCCCTTATTATTTAACGAAGTTTTTTAATTGTGTTTAGTTGTTGATTTATTTTTTTCAAATATGCATAAGCTATTTGATTATCTGGCTCACATCCAATAATCTTTTCAAAGATTTTCTTTGCATCATCAAAATTTTGATTAAGATATAGTTTAATACCTTTACTTTCTAGTTTTCCTGTTATATCACATTTTGCAAGAATTGAAGCTTTTAATATTTCTTTTGCTTCTTTGTTATTTTTGTCACTTTTTAAAATATTTTTTGCCATTTCTTGTGCTTTGGTATAATCTTTTTTTGCTAAATAATCTTTTGCTTCTTCTATTAACTCTTTTTGTTTGATACTATATAAATAGCTGTCTATTTTGTCATCATCTTGATAAATAGAATTTAATACACTAAACTCTTTTTTTGCTTCGTTATATTGTTTTTTGTTATAAAGCTTTATAGAGTTTTTAATTAAATTTTCGTAAGAGTTTTTTATTTCATTCTTAGCTTGCAGAACAAAAGGATTATTTTCATCATATTTATGTAGTTTCTTTACTGCATTATTTAAAGCAAGAGTGTGATAGACATTTATTTTATTCTTTTGTAATAGTTTTTGAACTTCTTTTTCTTTTTTATTAATAAATCTTTTCACTTTTTTATCTTTAAGAAGAATCTCTTTTAGTGCTATTGCTTCAGGTAAAAAAGGGTCATTACGCATTGTTATATTTATGTAGTATAAAGACTTTAGTTTATTTTTCTTTTCATAAGCTTTAGCTTTTTTAAAAAAGTAATTAGCATTAAATTTTGCTCTGTTTTTTAGACTATTTATGTACTTTTTTGAATAAACTTCTTTTGCCTCATAAAAGTTTACTTTTTCGTAAGCAAGAATAGCTTTGTGGTAATATTTCTTTTTTAAATAAATATCCCCTTCTTTTTTATAGTTTTTTATTTCATTTATTACTTTGTTATAAATCTCAAGTTTTTTCTTATCTGAAATGTTATTTGGGGATGTAATTGAACAAGCAGTAAATAAAAAAGGTAGAATTATTAGGTAGAAATTTTTTATTAGTGTTTTCATTAAATATCTCTTTTTGATAAGATTAGGCTAACCTCAATATCTTGACTAAAGCCTTTTGCATTTATAGAATCAATTGTTTTTGTCTCAAAGTCATTTTGTATATTTTCTAAATTAGTATTAGCTATTAAAATCTCATTTTCTTTTGCGTTAGAGCATAGTCTTGCTGCTAGGTTAACATGTGATCCCATAGAAGTAAAATCCATACGTTCATTAGCCCCAACATTTCCAACAATAACTTCTCCTTTGTTTATACCAATTCCTACGCAACAGATAACTTTATCTTGTTCTTTTCTTTGCTCATTTGCAGTTTTTATAATATTTTGAATTTCAATTGCGGCATTAACAGCATCATGCAAACTTTTTTCACCTGAAAATGAAGCCATAACTTCATCTCCAATAAACTTATCTATATCTCCATTATTCTTTTTAATAATTTCTGCTTGAAGATTCAGATAAAAATTAACTATTTCTACAACTTCACTTGGAGATTTTTCTTCACTCATTTGTGTAAAGCCTCTAATATCAGAAAAAAGAAAAGTCTGTGTTCTATATTCTCCTCCTAAAAGAAGCTGTTTTTTTGTATCTTCTTGAATCATACTTATAGTTGAATTTGAAACAAATTTTTCCATATGATTTCTTTCTCTAAGACCATTTACCATACTATTAAAACGTTCTGCTAGAGTACCTATTTCATCGTAACTATTACTATTTAATTCTTCTATATTTAAATCACCTTTAGATACTTTATTTGCAGCCTCTGTAATATCTAAAATTGGTCTAGTAAACTTTAATCCAAAGAAATAAACAATAGCTGTAGCAATAAGAATGAAAATAAAAGTAGTAAAAATAGCAATATAAATTACTTGATTTATTACTCCATAAATAGCCTGTTTATCATATTTTAAAACAACTGCACCTAAAAGAAAGGTTTGGTTTTTAAAAGTATAAAGAATAGGTCTTGTAAATTGATAGGCTTTAATATTATTATTTATAGTAATATCTTTTTGCAAAATAGATTCAGAGTTAATTTTATTTAGTTGTTCTATTAGTTCTTTATCTTCTAAGAATTGGGTTTTTATAGAGCTTTGAAAACCAGTTAGATATTTAAATTGATTTTTGTTTTCTTTTTTTTCACGCTCATAAATAGAAATATCTATAAATCCATCTATATTTGATTGTTCAATTTTGTTTACAAGTTCACTTAAATTTAGTTTGTTTTCATATGTTCTTTCCAGCAAAGCTTGTCTTGAGAAGTTACTAATATGATGAATTGAGCTTGTAACAACATCAAAAGATTTTTTTTCAATAGAGTCTGTCATAAGATTGATAATAATAAAACTTGAAATTACAACAGTTGTAATAATAGTTCCAATAGCAAAGCCAATTAGTTTTAGCTTTATTCCGCCATTTCTTATTATTATTAATAGTTTATCTTTTAGAGATATTAAATTTTGTTTATTATATATTTTTCTCACAAATTACCTTAAATAGATAATCGACATTATAGTATTTTTACTTTATATTTAGGTAAATAATTAATTATAGTATGTACTGTTTATTATTTGATATAAATATGGTGACCATGATTGGGCTTGAACCAACGACAACTACGATGTCAACGTAGTGCTCTACCAACTGAGCTACACGGTCAGAGGATACTATTTTAATTCATGAAGTTCACTAAATAAAAAAGCCTCAACTATTTCATCAATACTTCTTTGAGTAGGAGCTACTAATACAGATATATCTTCTTGTTGGAATTGCCAAACATATTCTTGGTCATTTTGAACAATCAATGTCTCAATAAAAGCATTTATATCATCTTTTTCTTTATAAAACGTACAATTTTCTATTTGTCCTTCATTTAATTCAATAAAAGCCCAATATTCTGTTGCATCAAGTGTAGTTAATAGGGCTTCATGCCTTCTATTTGAATCTACAGGGATTAGTAAACTCATACTAAAGTCCTTCATTTTTTCTAAATAATATTATTTGTTGATAAATATTATTGTTCGTATTATATATTTTTGAAACTTATTAAAACTTTACTTATTTACTATAGGTATATTTTTTTAAACCATTTAGAAAATATAAAGATAGTCCAAAGATGTTGTTTGAACTTTCTTTGTGAAGAAAGAGAATAGATTTGTTTTAAGTATTCATCATTAAAAAGATTAGTTTCTTTATTTACTTCTAAAATAGTTTGTAAAATAGAGTCTTTATACTCTTCATGAATCCATTCATTAAAAGGAGAATTAAAACCTTTTTTTGTACGGTTTACTATTCTTTCAGGAATATATTTTAAAGCAATCTTTTTTAGAAGATATTTATTTGTATCTCCTATTTTAATTTTTGAATCAATACTAAATGCAAGATTTACTAATCTATAGTCTAAAAAAGGAGTTCTAACTTCTAAAGAGTTTCTCATAGAAATACGATCTACTTTACTAAGTAATGCTTCTCCTAGCCATATTTTCAAATCAATATAACTCATCCAATCAACGGGGTCTTTTTTAGGGTTTTCTGTTTTAAAAGTAGGCACTTTTTTAAATAGTTTTCTTTTTTGAATATCTGAATAAATTTCACCAAAAGAGTTATAAATATTTTGTTTTTTAACTACTCTTCTTAAGTATTCACTCTCTTTTGTGTTGTTTTGTAAGGCACCAATAATAGAGTTTAGAAACTCATTTTGATTGCTTTGTAGTGATTTCGCAAAATCATAATAACCTAAAAACTTAGCATAGTTATCATACCCTAAAAATAGTTCATCACTTCCTTCTCCACTTAAAACTGTTTTTATTCCTGTTTGATGTATTTTGTTTGTAAGGATATTAAGAGGAACTGCTGCACTATCTGCATGGGGTTGTTCAAGTGCAGTTAAAGTATCTTCAAAATAGTTTATAAAATCAGCTTTTCCTATTTCAAGTCTTGTGTGATTTGAGTTTATATGTTTTGCAGTAATATCTGCATAATCTAACTCACAATAGTTTTTATATTCACTATATCCTACTGAAAAAGTGTTTATCTTCTTATGTGTAATTTTAGAGTATAAAGCTGATACTAAGGAGCTATCAACTCCACCACTAAGTAAACTTCCAACTTCTACATCTGAAACAAGTCTTGATTCAATACTTTTGATTAAAGTCTCTTCTATCTTTTCTAAAGCTTCATTTTCATCTTTTATAGCTTTATAGGTATTGATTTTATAGTATCTTTTCTTTTTTAAATCATTGTTTTGCAAAGTAAAATAAGTTGCTGCTTCAAGAGAGTTTATATCTTGATAGAAAGTATTTGGTGAGATTGGAACAAAATATTGAACATATTGACTAAGAGCTACTTTATTTAGTTTAGGAGTACTTCCTAGTAATTTTATAATAGAGTTTATAGAAGAAGAGAAGATAAACTTATTGTCTTTGTGGTAATAAAAGAATGGTTTCTTTCCATATCTATCCCTTGCACAAAAGTATTTTTCTTTTTTCATATCATAAAGGCAAAAAGAGAACATACCATTTATTTTGTTTAAAAAGTCTTCTTCGTACTTTTGATATAGTCTTATTAAAACTTCTGTATCTGATGAGGTTTTGCACTCTAAGCTTTCGCTTTGTATTAATTCTTGATAGTTATAAATCTCTCCATTAAAGACAATTAAAATATCATCAAAAACCATAGGTTGATTTGCTTCTTTGTCTAAATCAATAATAGCAAGTCTTGTGTGACCAAACTCTTTGTTTTTTATTTTTAGTGAAGAGTTGTAATCAGGACCTCTATTGTTTAAGTTTTCTAAAGCCTCTTTAAAATTGTTTGATAAAAAGCTTGCACCTAAAATACCACACATCATTAAACTCCAAAGAACTTATTTAAAATGATTATATAAATAGCCATAAATCCAATAAAACTTAAAGTACTAATAATAACTGCAAAGGTTGTATCAATTGGTTTACAGTTGTATAAAGCTGAAATATTTACATTATTTACTGCAAGAGGAACAATTAGTTCTAAAAAGATGATTGAACCAACAAAAGGATCAATTTTAAAATAAATAATGACAAATAGTCCAATGATAGGTAAAATAATATGTTTAAACAAAGTGATGTTTATTGATAAATTCCAATTTGCACTTCTTATTTTAACTTGAGACATAAAAATACCAAATACAATAAGTTGCATAACTATCGCTGCATATGCTCCCATTGTAAATACTTTCTCAAAGTTTGCATTTAAAGTAAAACCATAATGATTAAATAAAATAGCTAAAATAGCTGCATGAATAGCTGGTATTTTAAATATCTCTTTTATCGCATCAGCAAATTTAAACTTTTCTCCTGCAAAGAAATAAACTGAAAAGATATAGATATAAAATATATTTGCAATATTTAAAATAGAAGTGTATGGTACGGATGCTTCGCCAAAAAGAGCAATCCCAAGGGGAATACCTAAATTTCCAGTATTTCCAACTAAGCAAGAAGCCAAAAATATAGAACGGTCTTGATAATCTTTAAATATTTTTTTTGAATAAAAAAAAGCTAAAAATAGTGTTATAAATATAGCGATTGCATAAATTAAAGGTGAAATTATAAATTCTTCAGTTACAGGAGCTCTTGTTAATCCCCAAAAGATAAGTATTGGTTGTAAAAAATATAGGTTTAAAAGTACAAAACTTTTTTCATTAACTTGTTGTTTAAAACTTCGTTTAAAAATAAAACCAATAACAATAAGAATATAGATTGTAGCAACTGAAATAAGAGCGTCTATGATAAATTCCTTTTAATTAAAAAAGGAATTTTATCAAAATAAAGTAGTTTGTTAGCTTTTAACTCATCATACCTTTTATCATGAAGAAAATAGCTGCAGATAGACAAGCAGCTGCAGGAACAGTAATAACCCAAGCAGCAATAATTTTTTTAACAGCATCTCTTTTTACATATTTAACTTTTTTAGCTAATTTGAAATCTCTCTTTTCTTGTTTAACTTGCTCAACTTTTTCTTCAATAGCTTTATAAAGTTCAGCAATTCTAATATAATCAGATTTCTTTTTCTCTTTTAACTCTTCTAATTCTTTTAATTCATCTTCATACTCATCAAGAATTCTTTTATCCTTTTTGAACTTTTTTCTAGTATCTGCAATAAATTTTGATTCTGATGAGTCAAGATATTCTCTTAAAAAACCAACACCAAAAACACCACCAACTGCAATATGAGTTGAAGAAACAGGAAGTCCTAGTTGAGAAGCAATAATTACAGTAATAGCAGCAGCCATTGCAATAGCAAAAGCTCTTATTTGGTCAAGCTCAGTAATTTCTGAACCAACTGTTTTAATAAGCTTTGGTCCATATAAGGCAAGCCCAACTGCAATACCAACAGCACCAACAGCCATTACCCATAATGGAATTCCTACTTTTGAACTGATGCCATGATTCATAACAGCATCATTAATAGCTGCTAATGGTCCAATAGCATTTGCAACGTCATTTGCACCATGGGCAAAAGAAAGTAGGGCAGCTGCAAAGATTAAAGGAATAGTAAATAATGAATTTACCCCTTCTCTATCTTTTGAGATCTTTTTAGCAGCTTTTTTTATAAGAGGTTTAACAAAGTAGTAAACTACAATTGCAATAACAATACCAATTGCTGCAGCAGTTAAGAAATCAAGTTTAATTATTTTTTTAACACCTTTTAGAATTAAATATGTAGAGAAAGCCCAAGACATTGCAGCTACCAATATTGGTACAAATTTCTCAGCAGAAGGAATAAGATCTTTTTTAAAGATGATATTTCTTTTAATAAAATATAAAAAACCAGCAGCAATAATACCACCAAGTATGGGAGAAATAACCCATGATGCAGCAATTTTACTCATTGTTTCCCATGAAACAATAGAAAAACCAGCAGCTGCAATACCTGCACCCATAACTCCACCAACAATAGAGTGAGTAGTTGATACAGGAGCTCCAATTGAAGTTGCAAAGTTTAACCATAAAGCAGCTGATAAAAGTGCTGCTGTCATTGCCCAAATAAATATTTCTGGCTCAGAAATAAGAGCAGGGTCGATAATACCTTTTTTGATTGTTTTAACAACATCACCACCAGCAATAAGTGCTCCAGCTGCTTCAAATATAGCAGCAATAACAATTGCCCACATTAAAGTCATAGCCTTTGAACCAACAGCTGGACCAACATTATTTGCAACATCATTTGCACCAATATTCATTGCCATATATGCACCAAATACTGCACCAATGATTAGGAATGTATTATTTGGAATATCTCCGTGAGAAGTATAACTCCAAAGAAATACTAAAACAACAAATAAAAGAGCTAAAGAAAACTTAGCAAGAGTTGGTAAAGTCTCATTTGTTGCCTTTTCAAACTTGTGTATGGTTTTTATATCCAATATGTACCCTTTAATGTAACTTTTTTGTAATTAATATTGTGTAGGATTTTATTGGGTAAATCCTTACACAACCTTTAAGTAAGCTTAATTTTTATATTACTAAACTAACTAATATATTTTATATCTCTATAATATATTCTACACTTTTTTTTAAATTTATAGATATTTTTCAAAAAAAATATCTCCATTGTAATAAAAACTTGACAAATTATACTTTTTTCTATAGAATAGTAATATAATATAGAGAAAAAACATAAAGGAGTTATAATGAGTATTAAAATTTTAACTGCCAACGAAAATCCAAAGGTAGATAAATTAAAAAAAGAGTTTGATATTTTTAGAGTAATTGACATCAAAAAAGGTGAATTAGAAATGATTGAATTCTTTAATAAAGATGGAGCCTTTAGAGGTTTTGGTAGAGATACAAAAACAGCTTTTAAAAAAGCTAAAAAAGTTTTAAAAAACTACTATAGATAGTAGTTAAAGAGAAGAGGGAAGAAGATTATCTTCTTCTTGGTCTTCTTCTTGAAGAATCAGAGTGATTACTTCCTCCACCGTTTCTATTTCTAGAACCAGATCTTCTTTGACCATTTCTTCCTCTATTTCCATTTCTATTTCTAGAGTCTCTTCCACCTCTATCATCTTTCATTCTTTCGAATAATCTTGTGATATCTTGTTCAGACTTACCAATATTATTACTTCCTTTTACATAAGTGCTATTAGTAAGCATTGAAGCTAATTTGTGTGCAATTGTAGATAAGTCATACTCTTCTTTCATGCTTTCAACTAAATCAATACCTGAATCATATACTTTTTGTTCACTAATTTTTGCTCTTAGTGAATCAGTTTTCTTCTCTTTTACCGATGCTACATTAGGAACAACTTTAGCTTCTAGTTTTCCACCAGTTGTTTTTTGAATCTTTTGTATCATTCTAAACTCATGGGGAGTTACAATTGAAACTGCAACACCTTCTTTTCCAGCTCTTCCTGTTCTTCCAATTCTATGAACGTAAGATTCTGAATCAAATGGTAAATGGTAGTTAAATACGTGAGTTACATCATTTACATCTAATCCTCTTGCAGCAACATCTGTTGCAATTAGTACATCAAGTGCACCTTTTTTGAAAGATTTAATTACTTCTTCTCTTTGTCTTTGTTCCATGTCTCCATGAAGACCTTTTGCCATATGACCTTGAGAAACTAAAAATGTAGATAGTCTATCAACTTCTTTTTTAGTTCTACAGAAAATAATTGATTTTTCAGGGTTTTTGAAATCATATAATCTAATTAATGCATCATCTCTTTCATATTCATCAACTACATAAAATGATTGCGTAATTTTAGAGTTAGTCATTTCAGATTTTGTTACTGTAATGAATTCTGGATCTTTTAGAATATTTTGTGCAAGTTTTTTAATTGCTGGAGGCATTGTTGCAGAAAATAATAGTGTTTGTCTTTTTTCTGGAAGATATGTGAAAATCTCTTTGATATCATCTAAAAATCCCATATCTAACATTTCATCAGCTTCATCTAATACAACAAATGAAGGTTTGATATTAATTTTTTTACCCTTAAGTAAGTCAATTAATCTTCCAGGTGTTGCAACAATGATTGATGCTCTATCAATATTTCTTAACTGCATAGAGTAAGATTGACCACCATAAACTGTAGCAGTGTTTAATCTTGAATTTTTACCAAATCTGAAAAGTTCATCAGATACTTGCATTGCAAGTTCTCTTGTTGGAACAATTACTACTGCTTCAACTCCACTATTACCTTTCATCATATTAATCATTGGAAGTCCAAATGCAGCTGTTTTACCAGTACCTGTTTGTGCTTGACCAACAATATCTCTTCCACTTAATACAACAGGAATTGCATCTTTTTGTATTGGACTAGGTTCTTTAAAACCTGCATCATTAATCGATTTTTGTAAGTCTTCTTTGAAATTAAATTCATTAAAAGTCATTTATTACCTTTTTTTTAGTTTATACTTGTGTAGTATATTTTTAAAACATACACTTATATAAACTTCTTCTATTTAATAGAACTAGATTAAAAAACTTAATGCTTAATGAATGAAAGCAGGGCCTTGAAATAAGAGATTCAAAGTAAAAATAGCATATATCTGTGTATCGTTTTGCGGATTATATCTAATTTAATATAAATTTAAGCTTCAAGAAAAAAGGTAGGAAGTCCTACCTCTTTTTTATAAGTCATCTAGACTTTTGTAACCTTCTAGATATTTTGTGTCGTAGTTATTATTTATGAAATCTTCATTTTCCATCATTTTTTGGTGGAATGGAATAGTTGTTTTTATTCCTTCTACTTCAAATTCATTTAAAGCTCTTTTCATAATATTGATAGCTTTACTTCTATCTCTTCCCCAAACAATTAGTTTTCCAATCATTGAGTCATAATATGGTGGTACCACATATCCTGCATATACATGTGAATCAACTCTTACGTTTCTTCCCCCAGGTACAAACCATTGTTTTACTTTACCTGGACTTGGTAAGAAAGAGTTTGGATCTTCTGCTGTGATTCTAACTTCAATAGAGTGTCCTCTAAATTTAATAGCTTCTTGAGGTGGTAATTCATCACCTTCTGCTACTTTAATCATAAGTTCAATAATATCAACTCCTGAAACCATTTCAGAAACTGGATGTTCAACTTGAAGTCTTGTATTCATTTCCATAAAGTAAATGTTTTGTTGGTCATCTGCTAAGAATTCAAATGTTCCTGCACCTTCATATTTTAAGTATTTTGTAGCTTTAACTGCTACATCATGCAAGTGTTTTCTTGTTTCATCATTTAATAAAATAGCAGGAGACTCTTCAATAACTTTTTGATGTCTTCTTTGTAAAGAACAATCTCTTTCACCAATGTGAATAGCATTTCCATGAGAATCACCCACAACTTGAACTTCAATATGTCTTGGTTTATTGATAAATCTTTCAAGATACATAGTTCCATCACCAAAGGCAGCTAAAGCTTCACTTGATGCAGCTGTGAAAAGTTGTTCGAACTTATCTTCTGATTCAATAAGTCTCATTCCTCTTCCACCACCACCAGCAGCAGCTTTTGCCATAATTGGATAACCAATTTCTAAGGCAACTTTTTTACCTTCTTCAACAGAATGAACTGAACCATCAGATCCAGGTACAACTGGAACACCCGCTTTAATCATTTCATCTTTTGCTTTTGATTTATCAGCCATTTTTTCCATTACTTCAACAGAAGGACCAATAAATTTAATATTGTGTAATCTACAAATTTCTACAAAGTCTTGGTTTTCTGATAAGAAACCATACCCTGGGAAAATTGCATCACAACCTGTCATCTCTGCAGCAGTAATAATTGCAGGAATGTTTAAGTATGAATCAATAGACTTTACATCTCCAATACAAATTGCTTCATCTGCATGTTTTAAGTATGAAGCATTTTTATCTCCAGCAGAATAAACAGCAACAGACTTTTTACCCATTTCTCTAATAGTTCTAATAGCTCTTTGAACTATCTCACCCCTATTAGCAATTAGAATTTTTTTAATTTCAGCCATAGCAAGCCTCTTATTATAGTTTTTCTACAACGAACATTGGCATATCATATTCAACAGGGTTTCCGTTTTCAATTAAGATATCAATGATTTTACAATCAAATTCAGCTTCAACTTCGTTCATGATTTTCATAGCTTCTAAGATACATAAAGTTTGACCTTTTTTAACTGTATCTCCTTTTTTAACAAAATTAGAAGCTTCTGGAGATGGCGCAGCATAGAAAGTACCAACCATTGGAGAATTTATAGTGTCCCCAGCTGGTGAAGTAGCAGGAGTTTCAGTTGTAGCTGCAGTTGCAACAGGTGCAGCAGGAGCAGCAACAGGAGCAGATGCAGGTGCAGAAGTTGTTACAAAAGTTCCTCCTTCAAAACCTTTTTGCATAGCTACTTCAAATTCACCTTCTTTAACTTTTAATTTATTTAATTCACTTTTATCAAAAACTCTAATTAGTTCTTTAATTTCTTTGAAATCCATGTTTAACCTTTAATAATTAAATTTTGGAAATAATACCATAAAAAATGTTATAAAATCTAGTACTAATTTTTCAAAATATGGTAAAATTAGCTTTTTTTTAATAAAAATATGCAAAAAAATGTTAAAATATAAAGAAAATTTAACAAAATTAGAAGTTTTTACAAAATGAAATTTAAAAGTAATTTTTATGAAACTAATATGAAACTATTCTAGGAAAAATAAATGATAAGTGATAAAAATTTTATAAACATCGCCCATGAAATAGCAAGTGCTTCAAAATGTGTATCAAAACAAGTTGGTGCTGTAATTGTAAAAGATGGAAGAATTCTCTCTACTGGATACAATGGAACTCCAGCAGGATATACAAATTGTAGTGCCCACTGGAATGGAGAATATACTAAAGATCACCATGATTGGTCAAAAACTTATGAAATCCATGCAGAAATGAATGCTTTAATCTGGGCAGCTAGAAAAGGTATTTCTATTGAAAATGCAACAATTTATGTAACCTTAGAGCCTTGTAGTGAGTGTTCAAAAAACTTAATTGCAGCTGGTATTAAAAGAATTGTTTATGATAAAGCTTATGAACATACAAACTCAGATGTTGTTTCTAAATTTATCAAAGAAAATGGTGTAGTAATTGAACAGATAAAATGATAGGTATAGATAATCACAAGTTTTATAAAAAAGCTATTGATAAATATGGAATAAGTGCAAAAGGGGTTCACTGGCAATCACAATTTACTCAATATCTTAGATTTGAAATTATAAACTCATTTATTAAAGATGAGATTGAAAGTTCATCCATAGTAGATGCAGGTTGTGGTTTTGCGGAGTATTTAAACTATCTTAAAAAATCAAGCTTAAAACCTAAAAGTTATATTGGTTTAGATGTTGAACAAAAAATGATTACTCTTAGTAAAGAGAGATTCCCTAGTGAAAAATTTATAGTTAAAGATATAGTAAAAGATAAGCTACCAAATGCAGACTACTATATTTGTAGTGGTGCTATGAATATACTTAGAAAAAAACAGATGTTTAAATTTATAGAAAACTGTTTAGCTTCATCTAATAAAGGCTTTGTTTTTAATTTTTTAAAAGCTCATAGTTTAAACAATGTTTCATGTGAGACAATTATAGATTTCTGCGAAGGTTTAGGCAAAGAAATTTATATAAAAGATTACTACTTAGATAACGATATAACTATTTGCTTAAAACACTTGACTACTTAGTTAAGTGAAATTAAAAATATCATAAGTTTTTCATATCAAGAATATATACTTACAGCATAATAATATAAAGAAAAGTTTTAAGGATTAGGTAATGAAAGTAGGTTTATTTATCCCCTGTTATATGAATGAGCTATACCCAAATAGTGCGATGGCAACTTTAAGATTGTTGAAAAAAGTTGGGATGGAAGTTGAGTATCCAATGGATCAAACCTGTTGTGGGCAGCCAATGGCAAATTCAGGCTGCTCTAAAGATATGAAAACACTAGCACTTAGATTTGTAGAAATTTTTAAAGAGTATGACTATATAGTTGCTCCAACTGGTTCTTGTGTAACTATGGTAAAAGATCATTATGAACCATTTTTTGATGAAGATGATAAAGATTACAATAAAGTAAAAACTTCAATTTATGAAATATGTGAATTTTTACATGACATTATTAAAGTAGAAAAAATTGATTCTTCTTTTCCTCATAAAGTAGGAGTTCATAACTCATGTCATGGACATAGAGGATTAAAATTAGGAAGTGCTAGTGAACTTAATATTCCTAAAAACAATAAATTAAAAAATCTACTTAATTTAGTAGAGGGAATAGAAATTGTTGAGTTAAATAGAGATGATGAATGTTGTGGATTTGGTGGAACATTTTCTGTAACAGAAGAAGATATTTCAGTTGCAATGGGAAAAGATAGAATCAAAGACCATATTGATTCACATGTTGAGGTAATGACAGGCGCTGATATGTCATGTCTTATGCACATGGAAGGTTTAATTAATCGAGAAAATAAACCTCTAAAAATCATGCATATAACTGAAATCCTTGCAGGAAAGGCTTAATATGAGTATTTTACATAATCATCCAGCAAAGGCAAAAGAGTTTGTAGCAAATGATGAAAGAATGCATTGGCACGATCAAGCTCTTTGGTTTGTAAGAGAAAAAAGAGACAAAACAACAAAAACAATTCCTGAATGGGAACAATTAAGAAGATATGCAGACCAAATAAAGTCTCATACTATGGCAAACTTAGATAAATACCTTTTAGAGTTTGAAAAAAATGCAAATGAAAAAGGAATAAAAGTTCATTTTGCAAAAGATGCACAAGAACATAATGAAATTGTACATAAGATTTTAAGTGAAAACAATGTTAAAAAAGTAGTTAAATCAAAATCTATGTTAACAGAAGAATGCCACTTAAATCCTTACTTAGAATCAAAAGGAATGGAAGTTGTTGATACAGATTTAGGTGAAAGAATTGTTCAATTAAGAAAGGAACCACCTTCTCATATTGTACTTCCAGCTATTCACTTAAAAAAACAAGATGTTTCAGATACTTTCCATGAAAAAATGGGAACAGAAAAAGGAAACTATGACCCAACATATTTAACAAGAGCAGCAAGAGCAGATTTAAGACAAAAATTCTTAGATGCAGATGCTGGTATCACTGGAGTTAACTTTGCAATTGCAAATACGGGTGGAGTTGTAGTTTGTACAAATGAGGGAAATGCAGATATGGGTGCTTCTTTACCTAAACTTCATATTGCATGTATGGGGATTGAGAAAGTAATTCCAAGACTTCAAGATTTATCTGTATTTACAAGATTACTTGCAAGATCTGCAACTGGTCAAGCAATCACGTCATATACTTCTCACTTCCATGGTCCAGTTGAAGGTGGACAGATGCATATTGTAATTGTGGATAATAAAAGAACACCTTTTTTACAATCTGAATCATATAAAAAAGCACTAAATTGTATTAGATGTGGAGCTTGTATGAATACTTGCCCTATTTATAGAAGATCAGGTGGTCACTCATATGACTATGTTATTCCTGGACCAATTGGTTCAACATTAGGAACATTTAGGGATCCAAAAAAACATAAAACACTATCTTTTGCATGTACACTTTGTGGTTCATGTACAAATGTTTGTCCTGTAAAGATTGACCTAGATTCGCAGCTTTACACCCATAGACAAGATTTAAGGGAAATGAATATTATCTCAAATCAGAAAAGACTTTCTATGCAATTTGCTTCTTGGCTAATGAGTAAACCAGCACTATTTGACTTTATGGGTAAGGTAGCCAGAAAAGTGGTACCACTTTTACCAAAAGGTATGATTTATAATAGGTTTAATACTTGGGGTAAACAAAGAGATATACCAGATATGCCAAAGAAAAGTTTTAAAGAAATGTATAAAGAGGAGTTTGGAAATGACAAGTAAAGAATTAATATTAAAAAATATTAGAACAAATAATGTAGTTCAAAATACAACTCTTCCTGACTACTCAAACTTTGGATTAACATTTGAAGATAAGTATTCACATTTTTCAACTATGCTTGAATCAGTTGGTGGAAAAGCTTTATTTATAAAAAAAGAAGAGTTGGATGAAACTGTTAAATCTTTATATCCTAATGAAAAGAATATAACATCAAATATAGAAGGTTTTTCATTGGCAAACTTTGATGCTAATGAAGAAGCTGACCCTCATAATTTAAAAGATGTTGATTTAGCAGTTGTAAAAGGTGAGTTTGCAGTTGCAGAAAATGGTGCTGTTTGGGTGAAAAATAGAGATAATAGGCATAGAGCTTTATATTTTATTGCTCAAAATATAATTTTAGTATTAGAAAAAAGAGCAATAGTTAATAATATGCATGAAGCTTATGAATTAATATCTTTTACTGACCCTTCATATGGGGCATTTATTAGCGGTCCTTCTAAAACTGCTGATATTGAGCAATCATTGGTAATTGGGGCTCATGGTCCTAAATCAGGATATGTGATCTTTGTAGAATAGTTTACTAATTATGTTATAATCAAAAGATAACATAAGGATTATTTTGAAATTACTACTGATTTTATTTTTGTTTTTGAGCTCTTTATTTGCCTCAAAAGAGGTTTTATTGCTTCATTCATACCATAAAGGGTATAAGTGGAGTGATGATATCTCTTTAGAGATAGAAAAGAAATTTAAAAATAAAAAAGACATAGACCTTACTACTTTTTATATGGATACCAAACATATAGCAACACCTGAGTATTTAAATAAACTAGCTGAAGTTTATAAAGAACAATTCTCTACAAGGAATTTTAATTTAGTGATTCTTAGTGATAACAATGCGCTAGAATTTGTATTAAAATATCGTGATTCACTTTTTAAAGATTTACCAATTTTATTTTGTGGAATTAATAATTTTGATAAAACTCTACTTCGAAGGGATGATATTCAAGGGAATATGACCGGTGTTGTTGAACAAGTTGATTTAGAAAAAAATTTTAAATTAATTCTTCGTATGCAACCACAATTAGAAAAACTACTTATTATAAACGATAAATCAAAAACGGGACTTGCAGTAAAAAAAGATTTAGATCCAATAATTAAAAAATATTCAAAAAGAATTGATATAGAGTATGTAGATAATTTAGATATTGATAATTTAAAAAAGAAAGTAGTTAATTTAGATAAAAAGAAAAGTGCTCTTTTATTTGTACTTTTGTTTAAAGATAAGACAGGGAAGTTTTTTACATATAAACAAAGTTTTAAAAAAGTATATGAAGTAAGCAAAGTTCCAATTTATGGACTTTGGGATTTTTATTTAGATTATGGAATGGTTGGAGGTTTATTAACCTCTGCAAAAGCTCAAGGGGAAGCTGTTGCAAATATGGCTTTACAAGTTTTAAATGGTAAAAGCGTAAAAGATATTCCTATTATTGAAAAATCTCCCAATAGATATATTTTTGACTATAAAGAATTGGATAGATTTGACTTAAGTGTTGAAGATATTTTAAATGAGTACGAACTAATAAATGAACCTCGTGGTTTTTTTAGAAAATACACAAAATTTGTTATTCTTATAATTATAATTATAGGAGTTCTTTTAATTATTGTTTTATCTATGAAAGCAAATATTCAAAAAAGAATGAGGGTTGAAAAAGATTTACAAAATAGAATTAAATTTGACAAAGTTTTATTAGATACTTTACCAAATGCAATATATTACAAGAATAAAGATGGAAAATTTTTAGGCTGTAATAAAGCTTTTTCTGAACTTCTTAATATCCCTAAAAAAGATGTAATAGGAAAAACTGCAAAAGATTTCTTTGCCCCTGATATTGCTAGAAAAAATGAGTCTGTTGATAAAAAGTTACTTAGAACTTTAGGAACAAATACTTCCGAAATAACTTTACACTTAAGCGATAATCAGATGAAACATATAATTATCAAAAAAGCAGTTTATCTTAATAATGATAGCTCAATAGGTGGAATTGTATGTATTATGGATGATATAACAGAACGAATACAGCAAAAACAGTTTTTAATCCAACAAGGAAAATTAGCAGAAATGGGTGATATGGTTGCAGCAATTGCTCATCAGTGGAATGAACCCTTAGTTGAATTATCAGCACAAGTACAAGATATACAAACATCATTTTTATTAGGGGAATTGAAAAATCATCATGTTCAAGAGTTTGTGGATGATTCAATGATACAAATTAAGTATATGTCAAAAACACTAAGTGATTTTAGAAATTTTTTAAAACCTTCAACTAAGAAAATATTTTTCTCAATTAAAAAATCATTTGAAGAGATTTTTGAGATTATTGGTAAACAAATTTTTTATTCAAATATCAATATTAAAGTAAACTACAACTATATAGGTGATGATTTACTAATTTATGGATATGAAAATGAGTTTAAACAAGTTTTACTAAATCTAATAAACAATGCAAAAAATAAGATTATAGAAAAGAACACAAACAAAAAATACAATTTAACAATTAATGTAGATGAAAGTAAAAAGTATAATATAATAGAGATTATTGATGATGGTGGAAATATTGAAGCAAGTATTATTGATAAAATCTTTGAGCCATATTTTACAACTAAAAAAAGAGGTACGGGATTTGGACTATATATGGCAAAAGTAATTGTTGAAGATAAAATGAATGGTCAAATAACAGTACAAAATAGAGACAAAAATGTAGTCTTTACTATAAAACTTCCAAAGAAAGAGGCACAAAATGAAAATTCTACTACTTGAAGATAATAAGAAATTAAATACAACAATTAAAAAAAGATTAGAACTTAAAGGATATAAGGTATTTAACTATTTAGATGGGCAAGAAGCTTTAAATAACATAGATGAAGGTTTTTCTTGTTTTATTCTTGATATAAATGTGCCCAATGTTGATGGATTAAATATTTTAAAGAAAATTAGAAGTTATTATAGTGAAGTACCAATTATTATTATAAGTGCAACAGTAGAACTTGATATGATAAAAGAAGCTTATGACTTTGGTTGTAATGATTATTTAAAAAAACCATTCTTTATTGATGAATTGGAAATAAAAGTTGAAAGATTATGTCAAGTAAAAGATGAGAAAGAGTATTTTGATGAGAACTCTTATTTTGATTACAAATCTTCAACTTTGTGTATTGATAATGAAGAGCAAAGGTTAACAAAAAAAGAAAGACTTCTTATGAATCTATTTTTAACAAAGAAAAATCAAGTACTTACTTATTCTACAATTGAAAGTTATGTTTGGGAAGGTTCGTTTGCTTCAATTGAATCAATAAGATCTTTAGTAAGAAGACTTAGAAAAGTTGTAAAAAAAGATTATATTCAAACTGTTGTGGATACGGGATATATTTTTAAGATTGACTAAATAGTTAAAAATAGCATTAAAATAGCAATTTCTTAAAAAATCTTTAATTTGGTGAGCATATGCTCAAAACCCTATATTTTATGGGGTTTTTTTCAAAAAAAAACTCAAAATATCATATCTTTTTCATTTCTGACAGTTACAATTTCCATGAGACACAAAAAAAGGAGATTACATGAAGATGTTTGGTAAATCAACTAAACTACTTTTAGCTGCAGCATTAATTGCAGGACTAGGTGTTGATGCAATGGCAAAAAGAGTGTATAAATTAACACTTGCAACAACTTGGGGACCAACACTATCACCATTTATTGATGCGCCTAAAAATATGGCAAGACTTGCAGAAGAAATGAGTGATGGAAGACTAAAAATTAGAGTGGATGCTGCAAACAAGCATAAATCACCATTAGGTGTATTTGATATGGTTAAGGGTGGTCAATATGATATGGCTCACACTGCATCTTATTACTGGAAAGGTAAAGATATTAATACAATGCCTTTTAGTACAATGCCTTTTGGTATGACAATGCCTGAACAATATTCTTGGTTCTACTATGGTGGTGGACAAGAATTAATGGAAAAAGTTTATAGTAAATATAAAGTTTTATCATTCCCTGGTGGTAGTTCAGGAAACCAAATGGGTGGATGGTTCAGAAAAGAAATTAAGACTTTAGAAGATTTAAAAGGTCTTAAAATGAGAATTCCAGGATTTGCTGGAGAAGTAATGGCACAGTTAGGATTAACAGTAACTAATATTGCTCCAGGTGAATTATATACTTCACTTGAAAGAGGAACTTTAGATGCGTTAGAGTGGGTTGGACCAGGTATGGACATCAACATGGGGTTCCACAAAATTGCTCCTTACTACTATACAGGATGGCATGAACCAGGATTAGATTTACAATTCTTAGTAAATGAAAGAACATATAAAAAGTTACCTGAAGATTTAAGACAAATTTTAGTTGTAGCAATGAGAGTATCTGCATATGATATGTATATTCAAAACTATCACATGAGTGCTGAAGCTTGGGCTAAAATGGAAAAAGAATATCCAAACATTAAAGTTAAAACTTTCCCTAAACCAGTTATGGACGCTATGAAAGCTTCAAATGCTAAGTTAAGAGAAAAAATGAAAGCTGAAAACCCAATGTTAAAAGAGATTCTAGAATCACAAGAGGCTTACCAAAAGAAAGTTAGAAAATGGACAGAAATGTCTGATTATATCTACTTAAAAGACAATTTATAAGATTGTTCTTATTCTTACGAAGAATCCCCTTAGGGGGATTTTTATATAATGATAAGTAATATAAACATAAAACAATAAGATATCTTTATCTTACTTATTACAACACACCCAAAGGATTTTTATGTTGTTAAAACTTGAAAAAGGTTTCAATAAATTTGCAGACTTTATTGGAATGATAACTGCATTAGCAATGGTACTTATGATTTTAAATGTATTTTATGATGTAATCATGAGATACTTCTTTAACACTGGAAGTATTGCAATGCAAGAGATGGAATGGCATCTATTTTCAGTAATTATACTTCTTGGAGTTGCTTATACTTTAAAAGAAGATGGTCACGTAAGAGTTGACTTAGTTTATGATAAATTTAGTCCAAAAAGAAAAGCTATGATTAATATGGTAGGTGCAGTATTATTTATTTTACCAATTGCTCTTTTAGTGGGAATAAGTTCAATTACCAATGCCCATGAAGCTTATTTATCAATGGAACAAAGTGGCGATCCAGGAGGACTTCCTTATAGATGGATTGTAAAATCATTAATTCCATTGTCATTTCTTTTATTAACAATTACAACAATTGGTTTTTTTATTAGAAATTTAAATATTTATAAAGGTTTACACCCTATGGATGAATACAATTTAAAAGGTGAAATAGAAAATCTAAAATGTGATTTAAAAGAGAAAAAATATCACGTAGTAGATATTGACCCTTATGAAAATGAAGATAAAAAAGGAGAATCAAAATGATTGGTATAGTAATGTTTTTTACAGCATTGTTTATGCTGATTATTGGATTCCCCGTAGCATTTACATTTGCAGCAGTTTCAGTTTTCTTTGGTATTTTTGCAGGATTTTATGAAATTTTTTCTTATGCAGAAGAGGGTACAGCATTAGCACATCTTTTAAGTCAAGGTTGGATTGAAGGTATATCAATGTTTGACTACATGCCTTTTAGAATCTATGCTATTCAACAAAGTACTATTTTAATGGCAATTCCTATGTTCATTTTTATGGGAATTGTTTTACAAAAAACTGGTCTTGCTGAAAAATTATTAGAATCTATGGGATTCTTATTTGGTGAAGTAAGAGGTGGTGTTGCCATTTCTACAGTTTTAGTTGGTACTTTACTTGCTGCTTCAACAGGAGTTGTAGGTGCATCAGTTGTTGCAATGGGTGTTATTTCACTTCCTGTAATGCTTAAGTATAAATATAACACAGAGCTAGCCACAGGTACAATCTGTGCTTCAGGTACCTTAGGGCAGATTATCCCTCCTTCAATTGTATTAATTATTTTAGGGGATGTATTCCAAGTTCCAGTTGGAGATTTATTCTCAGCTGCTGTTGGACCAGGACTTGCTTTAGTTGTAGCATATATTTTATTTATCTTAGTTGTTTCTTTTGTGAAAAAAGATATGGCTCCGGCAATTCCAGCTGATCCAAGTAGAGGAAACAAGAAGAAACAAGTAATTAGAGCTTTAATTGATATTATTCCATCATTAACTTTAATTATATTAGTTCTTGGTTCTATTTTTGCAGGTGTTGCTACTCCAACAGAATCAGCAGCAGTAGGTTGTATAGGTGCAGTAGGATTAGCTGTTTTATATAGAACTTTTACAGTTGGTATGGTAAAAGAAGCATCTTTAGAAGCAGTAAAAATTACTTCTATGGTATTTGGAATCTTAATTGGTGCAACAGCATTCTCTATGGTATTCTCTTATACAGGTGGAGAAGAGATAGTTGAACATGCAATGATGAGTTTACCAGGTGATGACAAATGGGGATTCGTAATCTTTACAATGCTAGCAATCTTAGTATTAGGATTCTTTATTGACTTTATTGAAATCTCATATATCATTGTTCCAATTTTATTACCAGTAGCTGAAACGTTAGGAATAAACCCTGTTTGGTTTGCAATTTTAATTGCAATGAACTTACAAACATCATTCTTAACGCCACCATTTGGTTTCTCACTATTTTATTTAAAAGGTTGTGCTCCAGCAGGTGTAACAACTGGACAAATATATAGAGGAGTGTTGCCATTTATTATAATACAAGTAATAGTCCTAGGAATTGTAGCATTCTATCCAGAAGTATTTGGAATGTCTACTAATATGTAGTATAATACTGCTAAAAAAGGAGTATATGATGTCGATGTTTTTAAAACTTATAACAAATCTAGTATTTAAAACCAAAGATAGAATGTACTCTTTTATAGATGATCCCCAACAAAGAATATATACTGTCCCACGCCTTGAATAATATTTTTTATAAATTTAATAAAGAAAAATTTATAAGGACAAAAAATGTTAGAAGGAAAATATCAAGAGTTTTATAATGAGGTATCAAAAATAATTGATACTAAAAATTTATTTACAGATAAGTTACATACTTTAGCTTATGGAACAGATGCATCTTTTTATAGGTTAATCCCAAAGATAGTAATTAAAACAGATAATGCAAAAGAAGTAGAAGAGATTTTAAAACTATCAAATGCTATGGAGTTAAGTGTTACTTTTAGAGCTGCAGGAACTTCACTTTCAGGACAAGCTATTAGTGACTCTATTTTAATTATTACATCAAGAAATTTTAGAGATTTTAGAATTTCTGATGATAAAAGTACAATTTCATTACAACCAGCACTTACAGGACAAGAAGCAAATAATTTATTAGCTCCTTATGGAAAGAAAATTGGACCAGATCCTGCAAGTATAAATGCTGCAATGATTGGTGGGATAGCTGCAAATAATGCTTCAGGTATGTGTTGTGGAATTTCACAAAACTCATACAAAACTTTAAAATCTATGAAGTTAATCTTTGCCGATGGTACAAAATTAGATACTGCAAGTGAAGAGTCAAAACAAGCCTTTAGAATTTCACATAAAGATTTAATTGAAGGTCTTGAAAAAATTGCCAATGAAACTAAAAGTGATGAAGAGTTATCTGCTTTAATATCTAAGAAATTTAAAATCAAAAATACATGTGGTTACTCAATAAACGCACTTATTGATTTTGATGATGTATTTGAAATTTTACAACACTTAATTATTGGAAGTGAAGGAACTTTAGCCTTTATTGAAGAGATTACTTATGAAACAGTTGAAGATTTAAAAGATAAAGCAAGTGCACTTATTTATTTTAAAGATGTAAAAGAAGCATGTAATGCGGTTACTAAAATTAAACTTGCACGTGAAGCAAAAACTATTACAGTAGATGCAGTTGAGCTTATGGATAGGGCTGGACTTGCAAGTATTGAAAATGACCCAGCTATGCCAGAGTTTATTAAAGATTTTGATGAAAATGTAACAGCACTTTTAATTGAAACAAGAGCAATAAATGATGAAGCATTAGATGTTCAAATTAAAGAGCTTGAAGAGTTACTTGAAGAGTTTGAAGTTGTAAGAGATATCTATTTTACAAAAGATATTGCAGAATATACTCTTTACTGGAAGATTAGAAAAGGACTATTCCCTGCCGTTGGAGCAGTAAGAGAAGTTGGAACAACTGTTATTATTGAAGATGTTGCTTATCCTATTGAAGTGTTAGCAGAAGCTACTTTAGAACTACAAGCATTATTTAAAAAACATGGTTATAGTGAAGCTTTAATCTTTGGTCATGCTTTAGAAGGAAACTTCCACTTTGTATTTACTCAAGACTTCTCAATTGAATCTGAAGTAAAAAGATATGATGAGTTTATGAATGATGTTGTTTCATCTGTTGCAGTTAAGTATCAAGGAAGTTTAAAAGCTGAACATGGTACTGGAAGAAATATGGCTGCTTTTATTGAAGTAGAGTGGGGGAAAACTGCTTATTCAATGATGAAAAGAATCAAAAAAATATTTGATCCAAAAGCTTTATTAAACCCTGGAGTTATCATAAATGATGATTCAGAGGCTCATTTAAAAAATCTTAAAGCAATGCCAGCAACAAATGAGATAGTTGATACTTGTATTGAGTGTGGTTTTTGTGAACCTACTTGCCCTTCAAATGATATTACTTTAACTCCTAGACAAAGAATTGTTATAAACAGAGAGATCTCTAAACTTGAAAGAGAAGGAAATCTTGAAGAAGCTAAAGAGTATAAAGACCTTTATCAATATGATGGAATAGAAACTTGTGCAGCATGTTCTTTATGCTCAACTGCCTGTCCTGTTAAGATTGATACAGGAAGTTTAACAAAACATTTAAGAGCAGAACAGTTGAGTCCAAGAGCCCAAAAGATAGCTTCGTTTGTTGCAAATAACTTCTCTACAACACTAAAGGGAATGAAGTTTGGATTAGGTGGGGCCAATTTACTTCATAAAATAATTGGAACATCAAATATGGAAGGTTTAACTTCTTCAATGAGAAGTATAAGTAAAAATTCTATACCAAAATGGAGTGCAAGTCTGCCTAGACCAACTTCAATAGATACAAACTTTGAACAAAAACTTGTAAATAAAAAAGTTGTATATTTCCCTTCTTGTATAAATAGAACTATGGGAAGAGATTCTAAAACAACAGTTGAAGAAGAGGTTTTTGATGTAACAGTAAGACTTCTTCAAAAAGCTGGTTACCAAGTATTATTCCCTAATAATATAGATAGTTTATGTTGTGGAATGCCTTTCTCTTCAAAAGGTTTTATAAGTCAAGGAAAACAAAAAAGTGATGAGCTAGAACAAGCTTTAAAAGAGATTAGTAATTTTGGAGAGTATCCAGTACTTTGTGATACAAGTCCTTGTACTAAAAAAATGCTTGAGAGTTTCCAGGAGGGAATGAAAGTTTATGAGCCTATTGAGTTTACTTTAGATGTATTAAAAGAGAATTTAGAGTTTACACAAATAGATGAACCTATTACTATTCACTCAACTTGTTCTTCAAGAAAGATGGGCTTACATGAGAAGTTTATAGAACTAGCAAAAATGTGTTCAACAAATGTAATTGTTCCAGATAATGTAAAATGTTGTGGATTTGCAGGGGATAGAGGTTTTAACTTCCCTGAACTTAATCAATCTGCACTTAGGTTTTTAAAAGATGATGTAAAAGGGGCAAAATATGCATTTTCTACTTCTAAAACTTGTGAAATAGGTTTAAGTGAAACATCTGGCTTAGATTATAACTCTATTTTTTATTTAGTGGATAAGTGTACAGCTGCAAAAAATAAATAATCTTTTTTTATAACAAAACAGATATTTACCATTAATTTGGTAAAATGTCTGTTTTTATATCAAATAAAAGTTTGATAGATACAAAAAGGATTAAAATTATGACTAAACTACTTCTTGTTTTTTTAACATTCACTACTATATCTTTTGCACAACTAGTTGATGCAATTGCTTTAACTGTAAATGATGAACCGATTACTCTTTATGATATTGAGAAGAGAAAAGCTCAAGCAAATCTTCCAAAAGATAAAGCTGTAGCTCAACTTATTGATGAGGTTTTATTTGAACAGTTAGTTGAAGAACACAATATAACAGCAGATATTTTTGATGTGAATAACTATTTAGAAAAGATTGCTGCATCAAATGGTATGGATTTATATACATTTAAATCTTTAATTAAACAAAAATACCAAGATTACAATGCATATGAAGAGCAAATTAGAAAACAAATTATTACGCAAAAACTTACAAGAAAACTTGTTAGAGGAAATATAAAAATTGCCACTGAAGAGGATTTAAAAATCTTCTATGACAATAATAAAAATCTTTTTACTACAGCTTCAACTGTAAGAGCAGTTCAATACTCTTCTGTTGATAATGCAGCATTAAAAAAAGCTATTAATAACCCAATGGTAAATGTAAAAGATGTAAAAAAAGCTGCAATTGAGTTAAATCAAGCTAATTTAAATCCTCAATTAAAATATATTTTAAATGAGACAAAAGTTAATCAGTTCACTCCTATCTTTACATCAAATAAACAGTATGTTTCTTTATTAATCAAAGATAAAGGTAATCAACAAACATTAGCTTTTGAAGATGTAAAAGACAGAATTTTTAACATGATTATGCAAGATAGAGAAAAAGAGTATTTAAAAGACTATTTTGAAAAATTAAAACTATCTGCAGATATTAAAATAGTAAGATAAAAGGAAATAGATGTTTGAAGTAATTATTGGATTAGAGGTACATGTTCAATTAAATACAAAAAGTAAGCTGTTTTGTTCTTGTGCGACAAGTTTTGGAGAAAAACCAAATACAAATGTATGCCCAACTTGTTTAGGACTTCCTGGAGCACTTCCTGTATTAAATAAAGAAGCAGTACATAAAGCAATTATGCTAGGAACTGCTTTAAAATCACAAATTAATCAGAAATCTATCTTTAATAGAAAAAATTACTTCTATCCAGACTTACCAAATGGATACCAAATTTCTCAATTTGAAGTTCCTGTTGTAGGGCTTGGTGAGTTAGTAATTGATTTTGAAGATGGAAGTAGTAAAAAAATTGGTGTAACAAGAGCTCACTTAGAGAATGATGCAGGTAAAAATATTCATGCTGGAAGTGTTTCTCATGTAGATTTAAACCGTGCAGGAACACCACTTCTTGAAATCGTTTCTGAGCCAGATATGAGAAATGCTGAAGAAGCTATTTTATATCTTAAAAAACTTCATTCAATTGTAAGATATTTAGGTATTTCAGATGCAAATATGCAAGAAGGTTCTTTCAGATGTGATGTTAACGTATCAATTAGACCAAAGGGTGATGATAAGTTATACACAAGATGTGAAATCAAAAATATGAACTCATTTAAGTTTATTGAAAAAGCTATTAAATATGAAGTAAATAGACATATTGAAGCTTGGGAAGATGGAGTTCATGATACAGAAATTGTACAAGAAACAAGACTATTTGACCCGGAAAAAGGTGAAACAAGATCAATGAGAGGTAAAGAAGATGCTGCTGATTATAGATATTTCCCAGACCCAGATCTTTTACCTTTAATCATTACAGATGAGATGATGGAAAAATATTCACAAATTCCAGAACTTCCAGATGAGAAAAAACAAAGATTTGTAAATGAGTTTGGCATCAAAGAGTATGATGCTTCTGTTATCACTGCTTCTTTAGAGACTGCAAACTTCTTTGATGAAATGATGAAAGAGGGAATTTCTGGTAAAAATGCTGCAACATGGTTAACTGTTGAGTTACCAGCAAGATTTACAGAAGGAATGACTTTAGAAAATTCTCCTGTTGGAGCTAAAAAGCTTGCAGGTGTTGTAAAAGCTATTGAAGATGGAACTATCTCTGGAAAAGCAGCTAAAGAAGTACTTGATTTCTTAATGGAAAAACCTGATTCTGAAATTGATGCAGTTATTGAGGAGCTTGGATTAAAACAAGTATCTGACGATGGCGCTATTTTAGAAATCATTGATGGAATATTAGCTGCAAACGAAGATAAAGTTGCAGAATATAAAGGTGGAAAAGAGAAACTATTTGGATTCTTTGTAGGACAAACTATGAAAGCATCTAAAGGTAGTGCAAATCCAGCTAAAGTAAACGAACTTTTAAAACAAAGATTAGGGTAATAAATGGCTGAAAAATCTATTGCAGTAATTGGAGCAGGTAAGTGGGGTCAAGCCTTACATTTTGCTCTTAGTCAAAATCAAAAATGTTTAATAACTTCAAGAACAAAAAGAGATATTAACAATTTTGTAGATTTACAAACTGCATTGGAGTGTGAATATTTAATTATTGCTATTCCTGCACAAGAAGTAAGAGAATGGCTAGAAGGAAACTTTGTATTCTCAGGACAAAAAATACTTGTAGCAGCTAAAGGTATTGAAGCTAGTACCGGAGAGTTTTTAAATGAAATTTATGAAGAGTTTGTTCCAAGTAAAAATATAGGTTTTATTTCGGGACCATCTTTTGCAAGTGAAGTTATGCAAGCTTTACCAGCAGCTATTGTAATAAACTCAAAATCTAAAAAGCTTTATGATAAATTCGCTCCTATGTTTCCACGATTTTTAAAAACTTATTATAGTGATGATGTAATAGGTGCAGAAATTTGTGGTGCATATAAAAATGTACTTGCCATTGCAAGTGGAATCTGTCAAGGACTAAAACTTGGAAATAATGCTAGAGCTTCACTTATTTCAAGAGGTCTTGTGGAAATGCAAAGGTTTGGCAAAAAGTTTGGAGCTAAAAAAGATAGTTTCCTTGGTCTTAGTGGAGCAGGAGATTTGTTTTTAACTGCAAGTAGTGAATTAAGTAGAAACTTTCGTGTAGGGCTTGGATTAGCAAGTGGGAAAAGTTTAGAAACTATCTTAGAAGAGCTTGGAGAAGTTGCAGAAGGTGTGAAAACAGCAGAGGCAGTATTTAAACTATCTAACAAAAATAAAATATATACTCCAATTGCAAATGAAGTTAAACTTATTCTCGATGGAAAAAACCCTCATGATAGTTTGAAGGACTTATTAAGAAGTTAGAAAATGAGTACAATTTCATTTTTTAACTTATCCCTTTCTTTTCTTCCTTTACTTTTTATATGGTATTTTTACTACAAATGGACAAAAGATAAATCTGATATTATAATAGCTAGTATAAGAATGATTATTCAGCTTATAGCTATTGGATATTTACTTGTTTTTATATTTAAATCAAATGATATAACAGTAGGTATTTTTATTGTTTTCTTTATGATTGTAGTCTCTTCTTGGATTACTCTTAGAAATACACTTGATAAAAGTTTTAAACACTATTTTCAAATACTCTCAGCAGTAGCTTTAGCTGGACTAATAAATCTTTTTTTAATAGTTGTATTTGTATTAGAGTTAGAAAAATTATACGAACCACGATACGTAATACCACTTGCAGGAATGGTTTTTGCGAATACTATGAATGCCCTTTCTTTAGCTGTTGAACGCTTTGAAAAAGAGATTGAAAGGTCAAGCTTCGAAGAAGCAAGACAAATAGCTTTTAAAGCTTGTATGATACCTCAAATAAACTCACTATTAGCAGTTGGATTAGTTGCTCTTCCTGGAATGATGACAGGACAAATATTATCAGGTATTGATCCATTGATTGCAGTTAGATATCAAATTATGATTATGGCAATGACTCTTTCTAGTGCAGGATTAAGTGCAATAGTTTATTTTCTTTTGAAAGGGAAATTATTAAAAAGGGAGTTTTAGTATAAATTTTGCTCCAAAGGGAGTGTTTTTTGCTAATATCTTACCTTCAAGTTTTTTTTCAGTAAGGGTTTTAGCTAGGCTAAGTCCCACCCCACTTCCTTCATGAAGTTTAGTTGAGTAGTTAGGGTCAAAGATTGTTTCTTCACACTTTAAACCTTTTCCTGAGTCTTCTATTTCAATATATATTAGGTCATTAATTGTTTTAGTAGTAATTCTAATAACTCTTGTTGCATCAAGATTTTTTAATTCATAAATTGCATTTTCAAGTATTACCATAATAATATTAGAAAAAGTACCTCTATATGTTTTTATTTCAATATTTTCAAACTCTTTTTTAACTTTAATATTATGTTTTAATAAGTAGTCACTTACTAGATTAATTAAAGTATTTAATTGTTGATTTAGATCGAAAGTTTCTTTTCCATTAGGGTTTAAAAATAGTGTGTTTACACTATGATTTACTTCATTTATATATTGAAGAGTATTTTTTATTTTTGGTAGAGTATCTTTTACAGTAGAAGTTAGATTATCTTTGTCAAGCATATAAGTTGCTTCTATTAAATTAATTTGACTTCCCAACTGTGAAATAGGTCTTTTTATCTGATGAATTATATAAGAAATAGTTCTTCCTGCATTTGTAAATCTAGATTGTTCTAAAAGTTGTTGTTCCATTTCTTTTTTTTCTTTTTCAGCTGTATTCATTTTTGCATTAAGAGCTAAAGAGATAAAAATAACTTCTAATAGTAATCCTATTGGTAAAATTAACCAAGAGTATTGCAGGGCTTCTTTTATACCAATAACTTCTAAAGTGTAGTAACTAAAACACAATATATAGATGCTTTGTCCTATTAGAAAGTATATAGAGTAATTATTCTGTTTTTTAAACTCAAAAATAGCAATAAAGAAGATGAAAATAAAAGAAAATAAAGCAAAAGTATCAATTTTTGATGTTATATAATGGTATGAATTATCATAAAAACCAATACTTAGTAGTAAAATTGAAACTATCTGAAAAATTATTAATGCTCTAGTTAGTTTATAAAGTCTTGAATCTTTTTCTCCATTAAAAAATTTAATTATAAAGAGTAAAAGAAATATTACATAAGAGTAAACAAAATACCAAGTTGAGATAGTAATAAAATATAAATTGATTCCTAAATTTAATTGATATGTAATACCATTTAATGTTAAAAGGTAAAAGCTAGATGAAAGAGTTGATAAAACATAAAATAAAAATGCACTATTTTTTGTTGTTAAGTATAAAACACTATTATAAATCATTAAAGAAAGAAAAATACCATAGATAACACCCCAAATCATTGATTCTAAAGTTTCTACTCTAAAAAAATTATGAGGAGTAAATATCTCCCATTGATTTGTAATAGCTCCTAAGTTTTTATATTTAATATATATTTCATATGAGGATTTCTTTTCAAAAACAAAATTAAAAATACTTTTTCTAGAAAGGATTCTTTCTTCTTTATAAGGTCTTAGGTCACCTAATAAGAAGCTTGCAATTACTTTTTTATCTTTTAAAATATAAACATCAATATAATCAATACCTGGTCTTAAGTTTCTAAAAAATAGTTCTTGATCTTTATTTGACTTATTTAATAAAACAAATCTTGACCATATATAGTTTGGGGTTTTTTCAAAGTTTGATTTTTTAGTGCTATAAAACTTTTTTTCTTGAATATTTCTAATAGATAAGTTTTCAGAAGTAGAAAATATTTCTTTTGAACTTTTATATAAAGCTTTTTCAAAATTATTGTCAATAGTTATTGTTTCTGCAAAAGAGAATTGAATAAAAAAAGATAGAATAATTATAAATTTAATCATATGTTTAACGCGTAACCTAGGTTTCTATGTGCTGAGATTAAATCAGCAGGAAGTTTTTTTCTTAGTCTATAAACAATATTTTTAACACTATTTTTATTTATTTCTTCATTTTCATTATTCAAAAAATTGATAATAGTATCAAATTCAATAATTTCATTTTTATAATTACATAAAAGTTCAAGTAATTTTGATTCATTAAAAGTTAATTCTATTTTATCATCTTTAATGAATAAACACTTTTTCTTTTTACAATAGGTGATTTCTTTAGTGAGTTTGTACTTTAGTCTACTACTCTTTTCAAGTTTTTCTATAGAGTTATTTATTTGTTCTAAAAGTTTATCAAAGGCAATAGGTTTTTCTAAAAAACTTGTAAGTTCTAAGGGAATACATTTTTGTAGTTTTTCAATATCCATAAAGCTTGAAAGTATAATTATAGGTATATCGTCTTTTTCTTCTCTAATTTTTCTACTTAACTCATAGCCATCCATGTTTGGCATTACATAGTCACTTATAATTATATCTATTTCAAGTTCTTTATAGTTTCTAAAGGCTTCCAGTCCATCTTTTGCTGTGAAGACTTGTTTAAAAAGTAAGGATAGAGTTTTTTTTAGATTATTTTGTATTTCAATATCATCTTCAACAATTAAAATATTTAAATACTTTGTTGTATCTTTCAATTCTATCCTTTTTTAAGATATAGAAATTTATCTTAAACTTAGTAAATATTTTATTAAAATACCCATCCTGCCTGAAGTAAAAACCTAGAAGAATAATCTTTTTGGCTAGTAACATCATGTTTGATATTTTGAGCTAAATGTGCATTAACAAACATATCTTTATATGAACCATAATATCCTAAACCAAATGATTGTAATGTTCTAGGAGCTTCATTTGTAGTATCCTGACTCATAAATGTTCTCCCTACATCATAAAAAACAGATACAGAAGAGTTTAATTCTTTATAGTTTGGAAGTGTATAAAATAACTCTGTATTAAAGATAAATCCATTTTCAGCACTTTCTTCTCCATCAGGATAGTATTTAACACCATAAATACCTCCAATACTTAAATCTTGACTTCCATCTAAATTTTTATCTCCTAAAGCATATTGAGCTTGGAAAGAGTTTTCCCATCTGATTTTTGGAGTTAATTCAAAGTCTTGTCCTAACTCTAGGTTTAACTTTGTAAATGTTCCATTTGTATTAGCACCATTTTCATCATTTTGTCTATCTTCATCACTATTAAACTTTAGTTTTCCAGTTGTTAAAGATAATTTAGCTCTTGATTGAGAATTTTTATTAAATACAATTTTGTCTTCAGTATAATCAACACCTACTGTTAATACCTTAGAACTTTTCTTTGTATATACATCTGTTTCTTGAATTTCATCTTTCATTTTATTAAATGAAATTTCTGCAAAAAGATTTATATTTTTAAGTTTTGATCTTACATAAGGATACTCTGTTCTGAAAGTAATTGAATCAGAGCTTCCTAAAGCATCTAGATTCTCATAAGTACTTCCAAGCTCATAAGTAGTTTTAGAAATACTAACTTCTCCTCTTAAACCTTTTTCATTCATTGGAAAGTTATAAGCTACTCTTCCATTAATAAGTCCAATCTCTTCTGATGTAAGACCTGAGAATGTTAGTTTATCTCCTATATCAAATGGTGAATTAATATCAGCTCCTGCCATGATTCTATGTTTACCTGTATATTGAGAACCATAGTTGTCACCTAATACATAGCCACTATATTTTTTAGTAGCTTGAGTTCCAATAATAAAATCACTAGTTCCTACTTTTTTACCTGGTCTAACTTCTGCTTTATTTACAACAACACCAGTAGTATCGTTAATAATAAGCATAGCTCTTTCAAGTGTATTTGTAGAAACAATATTATCATCTTTAATTGCATTTAAGTTTGCTTGTACGATTTCATCTTTAACTAATGAATTATTTTCTAAGATAAAATCTCCATAGTTTCCTTCAATTATGTTTATTTTTAAAACACCTTCTTGTGAAAAGATATTTTGTTTTGGAATATATGCCCTTGCTACAAAGTATCCTTCTTGTCTATATGCTTTTGTAATTAAAGTTGTTGCATCTTGCATATCTTTAAAGCTTAACTCTTTGTTTTCATAAGAAGAAACTATTTTTTTTATTTTTTCAGTTGATAACTTCTCATTACCTTTTATTTCAATTGTTTTAATAAATACTTTTTTACTATCATCAAACTTTTTTAAAGGTTCTTCTACTTTGTTATCTAAAGAAGGAAGCTTGGTTTCTTTTTCTTTTTTTAGTTTTGGAGGTTGCACTTGTTTTAGTGCATCACCAATGTTTGGAACATTGGCAGCACTTAAAGATAGTGATGTGATTATTGATAATGCTATAATATTTCTTGTTTTCATTCTTACTTTCCTATATTTCATCTTCTGCTACATAAAACTCTTGTTCAACACCTTCTGGTAAAAGTATTCCATTCCCTACAATTACAATTTGAGAACTTCTTGATAATGGTACTTTTACTTCATCTACTTTTTCTCCAGTTGCATCTTCTTGCATTTTTTTTGCTTCACTCATAGAGACTCTTTTTGTAGCTTGTCCTTCTATTGGTTTTGAAATAATCTGTTTATTACCTTCCGTATCAACTGCTATTTTAGTTAGATTAGTTGGTGTTGTTGTAACTTTTGGAGGTAATGGGGTTTTAATTGCTTCTTTATTTGTAATCGTAGTAACTATTTTTTCTATTTCTTTAGATTTATTATCAGTTTTTGTTTCACTTTCTTGTGTTGTCTCAATAATTTTTGGACCTACATACACATTATAGTTTTTATTTACATTCCCTGCTTCTGCATTTAGTTTAATTGCATCATCTGTTCTTTTTTCCGTAATTACATCTTTTTCAACAGTAATATCTCCAGATAAAGTATTAACTTCAATATTATTTTTAGCATTTAAACCTTTTGAGTCATCAACTTTACCGATTTTAACATCATCTTTATCTTTATAATATAATTGTCCAATTGGAGACTCTTTTGTTCCTGCTGCTAATATATCAACATCATTGTTATCGTTATCTAAATTAAAGTTTCCACTTCCTTTTAGATTTAAATTTTTTGCTTGAATATAGCCATTACCAGAATCTGTTGTTGTTCCTGTTGAATTTAACGTTAGTGTATTTGTTCCAGCATCTAAAGTATTTGCAATTTCAATTTCATTTGCTGCATGAAGTTCAATATCATAGTTAGTTGTAATATCTCCAGTAGTAACTACTTTCCCAGTATTTGAATCACCAAAAATAACATTAGTAAAGTCTTGAATATTTGCTAAATCAGAACTTGTAAAGTCTAAAATATTAGAATCATTATTTACATTTCCACCTAATTCAATTGTTCCTCCAGCTGTTCTTTTGTTAATTTTTAGAGTATTTTTTCCTGAAATAGTACTATTAAAGTTGATTTTATCAGCTTTAATTTGGATTTCACTAGAACCACCATTTAAAGTGTTGTTAAAGGTTACATTAGAACCTATAAAAGATTTATTACTATATGTTGTAATATTATCAATATATAAGTTAGCACCTAGGGCTCTTCCTCCACTAGCATCCCATGAACCAGCAACGAAAATAAACTTATAATTTCCAGCTTTGTTAGCAGTTACTGAAGCAGATGCCCAGTTTGTAGTCGCACTTCCTGTTGCTCCTGTTTCATTTAAAATAACTTGTGTTTCTCCTGTATCAACATTTAAAATATATCCAAATACATCATATGCATCACTTCCACCTTGTGCTTTCCACTTAAATGATACTCCATCCCCTTCTTCTAATGAAACAGAATTATCACTTACAACAGAAGGACCATGAACAACACCATATCCTTCTGTTACCTGACCACTAGAGTATGTTAATTGTAAAGAATTACTTCCTCCATCAGTATCAGTATCTCCTGAGAGTGTTGCAGAATAGTTTCCAGTTGAATCGTAATCATCATATGCTCCACTTTCACTATCTTTAGTTGGTACAGTGTTTGGTAATATATCATCATTTGGAGTATTGTATCCTGCTATAACACTTCCCCCATTTAGATATATGGTGTTTGTTGTATCTATTGTCCAGTTTGAAGTATTTCCATCTTCAAAACCAGAGTTTGCAAATTGTGCAGTGGCTAGGGAATTTATTATTGCATTATAAACTTGCTCATCTTTTGTAATAATTTTATGTAGTTTACTACCTAAATTTAAATTATTTGCAGTCACTGTAAGAGATTTTAATCTTTTACTTTCACCTAAATCATCATTTAAATTTATATCACCAGTTCCTGCATTAATAACAAGTGGAGTTTCTCCATCAACGTTTCCATCAATTTTATTATTAATAGTTACATTTCCATTATTTGTCAAAATACTATTTCCTGTTGATCCAGAAACTATAATTTGTCCAGATCCACTATTGTTATTATCAGCAGTTAAAATAACATTTAATTTATTAGTATTTGCGTTTTGTGTTGCATCAATATTAATTCCATCTGCAAAAGTAATATTATTATCTGCAAGTAGAGTAAAGGTTCTATCTGCTGATCCTAAGTTATTAGTTATAATATTAGCATTCACAAATATATTCCCATTACTTCCACTTTCACTATTTGTACCACTTGAACTTGTATCAATATCTGAATAATCACTTTGATCAGTTTCAATAGTAACATCCCCAGTATCCAATGCACTTACTATTGCACTTGCTAAAGCAGTATCAATAGTAATATTAACAGGATCAATTAACCATTTTCCTGCTTCAATTTTTGCATCATTAAAAGTAAACTCTTTACCAGAAGTTTCAACAAACCCCTCTTTAGCAGTTATTGTCCCACCAATCTTAGCTTCACCACCATGGGCAAATAATTCTACATATCCAGTAACACCTTCAAAAGAGTTTGCTTCAATGATACCTTCATTATTTACTACACCTTTTAATAGTTCATTTACAGCATTAGTTGTAAGATAAATTTCTCCACCATCAGCATAAATAGCACCTTTATTTTCAACAAGTGAATCAAGTACTCCTTTATTTACTGTTAAATCTACAATTGAGTTTCCATTTAGGTTTATAGTTACGTCATCTGCACCTACAAGTCTTACAGAACCTTTTACTGCTTTTATTGTTCCTTCATTTGAAACTGTGTTTGCTAAAAGTGTTGCATATCCTGAGTCTGAGATATCTATTTCACCTAAGTTAATTATTGCTTCTGTTGAAGAACCTTTGAAATTATAATTAGCTGCATTAAAATCTTGGTCACTTAAGTTTTTTGTAGTAGCTAAAAGTCCTGATGTATTTATCTTTGCATTTTTACCAAATAAAACTCCATTTGAATTTAATATCCAAACCTGTCCATTTGCATTAAGTGCACCATTGATAATAGATTTTTCATTTCCTACTACTCTGTTTAAGGCAATAGAATTAACATTTGGCTGTTTAAAATTTACAACTTCATCAGTAGCAATGTTAAACTTATTCCAGTTTATAGAAACTTTGTTCGTATTTTGAACAATATTTGTGGTATTTCCACTTTGAGAGATATTTGCATTTCCACTAGTTACAACACCACCAGATGGAGCTGCAAATGTTAAAGTAGTAGTTCCAAGTAAGGCACTTACAACTAAACTGATTTTACCACCTTTTAAAATTCTAAATCTAGAACTAAAATCAATTAGTCTTTTCATTCTTCTTTCCCTTGTAATTGAATATTTAAATATTTTAACAAGTGAAAGTCAAATGAAAGTCAAAATAAATTAATATTAAAAAAGATAGTTGTTATTTAATATTTTTATCCAGTTTTCTTCCCAGCCTTTTTGATGGGTAAAATCTTTAAAAATAGTGTGTTTTATATTCGAAGTATTCTTAAAATAAGAGTAGTAAGAGTTGAAAATAGAGCTATCAATAATAGTATCTTTTTCTCCAATTAAATGAACTTGTTTTATTTTTTCTAAACTTTTAGCAAACTGTGGTGGATTTAAAGAACCATATAAAGAGTTTATATTATGTTTTTGAGTCCAGTATTTGTGGTCTATATTTCCTGCAACTGTTAACAAAAACCTTACATCCTCTCTTTTCACACTTATAAGTGTGGCAATTGCTCCTCCACCTGAATATCCTATAAGTTCAAACTCTTTATTTAAAAAATTTTGTTTTAATAAATCTAAGGCATTTAAATAAGAACTTAAAACTTCTTTTGAGTATCTATGTGAAGTCCAGTATTTCTTCTCACATTTACTATCCTTTGTATATTGACAAGGTCTTGCTAAATAGATTTTACAAGAGCTTTTGTCTTTTAAAAATAGTTTCATTGCTAGAGGATTTATAGGAGTAGGGTTATTTGAGATTCTTGTTCTGCTAAGCCATGATAAACCGTCTCCTTCAATATATACTCTTAAAGTATTGCATGAAGAAGTTTTTTGCAAAGAGTATAAAGAAAAAATATTTGTATGTAGTATCTCTTTTTTGATTTGTTTTTCTTGAATAAGTTTATTTGAAGTAGTTATTCTTTCTTCAACTGTAGCAATAGAAGAACATGCATTAAAAAATAAAACAATTAATAAAAATAGTAAAAGAGACTTCATTTATTTATTAAACTTCTCTTTATGAACTTCACCCCAAAGGTATAGCTGTTTTAGAATAGGTTTTAAACTCTGTCCATATTCTGTGAGAGAGTACTCTACTTTTGGTGGAACTACAGGATATACTTCTCTATGGACAATATTGTCTTTTTCTAATTCTCTTAGTTTTTGAATTAACATCTTTTCTGTAGTTCTTGGAAGCATCTTTTGAAGTTCACTAAATCTTAGGGTATCTCGCCTTAAATACCATAAAATCAATATTTTCCATTTACCTGCAAGTACATCAAGGGCAGTTTCTACAGGACATTTTTCAATGTTTTCTTCTAATTCATTAATTTTTTTATTCATTATAGATACCTTTAATTCGCTTAACTATCTTTTTTGATAGTACATTTCTTTTTAGATAGTTCTTGTCTCTTTGTCTAATTTTAGCTAAAGTTTTAATATAAAACAAATAAAGAAGAATTCAAAGGATAATTCATGAAAGCATTTGTAGTAGAAAAAATAGAAGATAAGAAGTTTGATTGTGGAATTCAAGATATTGAAGTTCCAGCTTTAGAAGAAAATGAAGTATTAATAAAAGCAACGTACTCATCTTTAAACTATAAAGATGCTCTAAGTTCAATAGGTAATCCAGGAGTTACAAGAGTATTTCCTCATATTACTGGAATAGATGTAGCTGGAACTGTAGAAAAATCAACAAGTTCAGATTTTGAAGTAGGGCAAAAAGTTCTTGTGACAGGCTATGATTTAGGTATGAATACTAATGGGGGACATAGTGAATATGTAAGGGTGCCAGCTTCATGGGTGGTTACTATGCCAGAAGGTATTTCTGATAGAGAAATTATGACTTATGGAACAGCAGGTTTAACAGCAGCTTTAAGTGTAAATGAGCTTTTAAACAATGGTGTTACAAGTGGAGAAGTACTTGTTACAGGTGCTACTGGAGGTGTTGGAAGTATTGCTGTTGCTATTTTAAGCAAGCTTGGATTTTGCGTAACTGCTATTTCTGGGAAAGAAGATAAAATTCCTTTCTTAAAAGATTTAGGAGCTAAAGAGGTTATCTTAAGAGCTGATTTTGATGTTGAAAATAAAAGACCAATGGGAAGTGAAAAGTATGATGGGGTAGTTGATACTGTTGGTGGAAATATTTTAGCAGAAGCTTTAAAAGTAATAAAATATGATGGAGTAGCAACTTGTTGTGGTTTAACTTCATCACATGAATTACCAACAAATGTTTTTCCATTTATATTAAGAGGCGTAAGACTTATTGGTATTGATTCAGTTGAGTGTAAAATAGAAAAGAAAACAGCTGCTTGGGAAAAGTTAGCTTCTGATTTTGCCATTGAGTCTTTAGCTGCTTTAACAACTGAAATAAATTTAGATGAAGTAAAAGAAGCTTATGAAAACTTATTAGCTGGTAAAGCTGTAGGAAGATATTTAGTAAAAATATAAAGTATTAGCAACATTTAGTTGCTAATATTCTATCAAAATCTTCTTTTGTATCAATATCAATGGCATATTTATCTTCTAAAATAACATAATCTTTGTCATACTCTTTTAAAATATTTTTTGCTCCTTTGTCCCCACTTAGTTTTTTAAATAAATCAAAATATTTATTAGGAAAAATTGCAGGAACTAAAAACTTATCTTTATATTTAGAACATACTATTTTATTTTTATTATTTGAATAAACTTTTACTAAACTTTCATAATGAGTAAGAGGAACAAGGGGCATATCACATAGCATGACTAAAATATCTTTATTATTTTCAACTTTTGAAATACCAAGTTTTAAAGAGCTTGCCATTCCTGATTCAAACTCTTTATTTATGTGATATTTTATATTAAAATCTTTAATCTTCTCAATGCATAAATCAGCATATGACCCTAAAATCACATTTACATCATCACTTATAGTTAATGCTTTTTTTATTGAAAGTTCTAAAAGTGTTTGCCCTTGTATTTCAAGAAGTTGTTTTGCTTTTCCAAATCTACTTGCTTTGCCAGCTGCTAAAATTACAACTGATAAGTTTTTAGATTTTTCCATTTTTTTTAGCCTCAATTTGAGAACAAATAGATAAAGCAATGGTTTCAGGAGTATTTCCACCAATGTCAAATCCTACAGGAGCAAAAAACCTTTTGTCATTTTGTAAGGAGAACTTTTCTACTTTCTTTTTCATATTTGTTTTATTGCCCATAATTCCTATATATTCTACAGAAGACTTGAGTAAAGCTTCTAAATAGATATCATCTTTTTTGGGAGAGTGACTTAATATAACAGAAGCATTATAAGAACTTAAATCTAAAGAAAATATCTCATTTAAACTTTTTAATTCTATTAAATTATCTGCACTTTTTACATTTTCATTATCAATTTTCATGTCAATAACTGTTGTCTTCCAACCTAAAAGATTACACATGGAAATAAAAGGTTCAACATGGCGTCCTGAACCAAAAGCTAAAATAGAATAGGGCAGTTGTATATATTGATAAAACATACCATTTTCAAACTTATTCTCTTTTTTATCAATAAAACTAAACTCTTCACTATCAATTGACCTAATCCAGCTTTTACCAGAGCTATTTAAAGCTTTGCCTAAAGCACAATACTCATCTTTATAAAAAAAAGCTTGTATTATATATTCACTTACTCCATGCCCAGAGTTTTTATCTATTGGCGTGTTCTCATAATAAATTGTTTTTTTACTTTTAAAAGCTTCTTTTGAAAATTCTAAAAATTTATTATGTAATAAAGGACTTCCTAATACGCCAATAGATTCACCTTTGTTATTTATAAGCATCATATTTCCAGCTTTTGCATAGGTAGAACCCTGTGTTTTTACCACAGAAACTACAACTATGTCTAAGCCTTCTAGTCTAGATTTTTCTATAAAATCAATATATTGCTTATTTGAAAACATATTAAATCTCTTTTATAGGCATTGAACTATAAACTTTTCCTGTTGCATCAAATAAAGCATTTGGAACAGCTGCTAAAATTGGAGGAACTCCAGGTTCTCCTATTCCACCGATTTTATCTCCTGAATTTATAATACTTACTTCAATCTCAGGAGCATCAGATATCCTAGAAACTTTATAGTCATAAAAATTGTTTTGTACTGTGGCACCTTTTTCAAGGGTGATTTCTGAATATTTTAAAGCTGCAATACCAAAGTTAATACAACTAATCATCTGATTTTCTACATTTTGTGGATTAAAAGCAAATCCACAATCCACACTACACCAAACTTTTTCAACTGTAAAGTCATTGTCAATAACTCTTACCTTTGCTATTTGAGCGCAAATAGTACCAAAAGATTCAACTAAAGCTACTCCATAACCTACATTCTTTTCTTTTTTTCTATTTTTCCAATTGGCTTTTTTAGCCACATCATTTAAAATATCTATAAATCTTTGGTCACTTAACATTCCTATTCTATACTCAATAGGGTCTTTTTTTGCAAGGGCTGCTGCTTGTTCTATCATCCCTTCAACTGTTAATGATGTTTGAGTATGTCCTACTGATCTCCACCATAATACAGGAATAGGAGACTCTACAATTTTTGCTTGCATATCATGGTTATCTATATTATATGGATGATCAACTAATCCCTCTTTTTGAGCCCCATCTACTCCATTTTTATATCCAAACCCTTCTAGTGCGGTTCCTTTAAAAATAGATTGAGAGATAACCTTTGCATCAAATGCAGTTATATCACCATGTTCATCTAGAGCCATTTTTACTTTATTTTTATATTTTGGTCTATAATTCCCCATTTTAATATCATCTTCTCTTGTCCAAATAGTCATTACAGGAAAATCTTCCCCTTTTGCACTATATAGTCCATCTAAAATGAAGTCCATATTTAATGTTCCTCTTCTACCAAAAGCTCCACCTAAATAAGGAGTATTATAAGTAATATTATTAAAATCAACTTCTAAAACTTCTGCAGCTTTTTTTTGCGTAAGAGTTTGAAATTGAGAAGAAGACCAAATAGAAGCTGAATTTTTATCATGTTGTACAACAAAGTTTAAAGGTTCCATTGCAGCATGGGCTAAAAAAGGAAAATCATATTGGGTTTCTATTGTATTTGGTGCTTCATCAAATGCTTTTTTACTATCTCCATCTTTTCTCATTGTAAAAGCAGGTTCTGAAAGTAACTCTTTATACTCTTTATCTATATCAAGGCTACTTGTATTTTCAAAATCTAAGTTATCCCAAGTTACATCAATGTCTTTTAAGGCTTCTTTAGCAAGCCACCAATAATCAGCAATAACAGCAATTCCTGAAGGGATTTGTTTTACTTTTACAATTCCATCTCTTTTTAAAACTTTTGAAGCATCATAAGATTTAATCTTAGCACCAAAAACTCTTGGGTGTAATATTGCTGCATACTTCATTCCATCAATTCTAACATCTATACCAAATTGGGCTTTTCCTGTTACTTTAGCTTCCATTTCTTTTGGATGTCTTGATCTTGGTTTTCCAACTATTTTGCAATCTTTTAAATCTTTTATTTTAGGATTTGTTGGTACTTTAATATCAGATAAAGATGAGACTAGTTCTCCAAAACTAAATTTCTCTTTTGTTTTTTTGTTTATAACATAAGAAGAGTCTGTATATACATCATAAGTTCTAATCTTCCATTTTTTTGCAGCAGCAGTTTTTAGCATCTCATTTAATGCAGCTCCAACTTTTCTCATATCTTGTTGTTTAGCTAAAATAGAAGAAGAACCACCAGTGAACATCATAGGAGCCCAGGCATGATTATATACAGGCGCTACAGGCGCTCCTACAATATTTATTTCATCCCATTTTACATTTAACTCTTCTGCTATACACATAGCTAATGTTGTATATGTTCCTTGCCCCATCTCCACTTGACCTATTATAAAGTCTATTGTATTATCGTCACTAATTTTTACAAAAGCATTAGGTTTTAATACCTTTTTTTTAGGTTCTTCTGCTCTTGATTTAGTAGGAATATAAAACCCAATAACAAAAGATGAAGCAACTAAAGAACTTGTTTTTAAAAAATCTCTTCTTTTCATCTTATGCCTCCTTTATAGCAGATTTAATAGCTATTTTAATTTTATTATAAGTACCACATCTACAAATATTTCCATCCATAGCTGAAATAATCTCTTTATCACTAGGATTTGAGTTTGATTTTAGTAAACCTGCTGCATTCATTATTTGCCCAGATTGACAATATCCACATTGTACAACATCTTCTTGTGTCCAAAATCTTTGAAGCTTTTGAACTGTTTTATCTTCTTTTGTTTCAATAGTAGTAACTTTTCCATCTTTTATTTTACTTAAAGGAGTTTGACAGCTTCTAGTTGCAACCCCATCAACTAATACGGTACAGGCTCCACATTGGGAAACCCCACAACCAAACTTTGTACCAGTCATATTTAAATAATCTCTTAATACCCACAATAAAGGGGTGTCTAAAGGAGCATTAACACTATACTCTTTACCATCAATTGTTATTTTAGTAGCCATTGTTTTCCTTTTAAAAGTATAAAACCTTTTTATTTAATAAACTAAACAGTTTAGTTTATTATAAAAAAATAATCTAAAATTTAATATGCATTATTATAAAAGAAATCAAAGTTTTATTTAATACTAAACTATACAGTATAGTATATTAATAAATAAGTGCTTTTAAGATAAGATAATCTTATGAAAAGAAATAGACCTCTAAATGAAGAAAAAAGAAAAGATATTATTAAAGCAGCAATAAAAGAGTTTTATAACAAAGGTTTTGATGGCTCAAGTATGGATTCTATCTCAACTATTGCAAAAGTATCAAAAGCCACAGTATATAAACATTTTAAAAATAAAGAAGAACTTTTTTTGCACCTTGCTTCTATTTTTAAAGAAAGACTTGAAGAAGCATATAAATATACTTATGATTCTAAAAAAGATATTGAACAACAACTTTTTGAAATTGCAAAAAAAGAGATGAACTTTTTGCGAAAAGAGGAAAATATAAAGCTTATTAGAATTATGACTGTGGTTATGGTTCAACGAAGTAATGTTGGGCAAAAAATTCTTGATAATACAAAAGATGAGTATGTGACTATGACTGCAAAATGGTTTGAAGAAGCTAAAGAAGACAACAAACTACATTTTGAAGATTCATTATTTGTGGCTAAACAATTTATTGGAGTGATTAAATCTTTTGCTTTTATTCCTCAACTTTATGGAGCAGAAATTATCACCGAAGAGGAAGAATTAAAAGTAATAACTAAAGCCATTGAAATGATAAAAACAATGTATATGGCTAACTAGCAGTTTGTAGCTTTTTCTATAGTGATTTTATTTTCAATTGCATAATCTTTACCCCAATCATGTAATTCTTGTAAAATGGGAATAAGTTTTTCACCATGTTTAGTTAATTTGTATTCAACTTTAGGAGGAATAACTGGGTATGCAATTCTTTGTACAATACCAACTTCTTCAAGTTCTCTTAGTTGTTGAGTTAACATCTTTTGGCTAATTCCTGGAATAAGTTTTTTTAACTCACCATTTCTTTTTACACCTTTTTTAAGTGACCAAAGAACCATTGCTTTCCATTTTCCACCTATCATATCAGTTGCTAATTGAAAAAAACAGTTGTAATTTCTTGTTTCCATAATAAAAGCCTTTATAGTGTTTATAGTTACCAAAAAGTTCCTATATTACTATTGGGTATATACTTGACATTTGTCAACTAATAAGTTAATATACTACAATAAAAATAAAAAAAAGGATAATTAAATGGGTAAATATATTGAATTAACAAATGATAATTTTGAAGCAACTGTAAATGAAGGTGTATCTTTAGTAGATTTCTGGGCTCCATGGTGTGGACCTTGTAGAATGCTTGCTCCCGTAATTGATGAATTAGCAGAAGATTTTGATGGTAAAGCAAATATCTGTAAAGTAAATACAGATGAGCAACAAGATTTAGCGGTTAAATATGGAGTTAGATCAATTCCTACAATTGTATTCATGAAAGATGGAGAAGTAGTTGATACTTTAGTTGGTGCACAATCTAAACAAGCACTTGCTGATAAATTAAACTCACTATAATATTAAATAACAATATTTATAAAAGAGGCAGTATCTCACTGCTTCTTTAACTTCTTCTTTTCATAAACTTTCATATTTAAAATAAGTATAATTAGATAAAATAACGAATTAAAAAATAATTAGGAAAATTGATGCAACAATTTTTAGAAGAATCAAAAAAAGTTAGTAGAGAAATTGCTACACTTAGTGGTGAAGTAAAAAATAGAGTATTAAATGAGATGGCTGATGCTTTAATTGAAAATTGTGATTATATAGTAGGTTGCAATGAAAAAGATATGAGTGTTGGCAGACTTGGAAATCTTGATGATGCGTTATTAGATAGATTACTTCTAACAGGTGAGCGAGTTGAAGGTATGGCAAAGGCTATTAGAGAAATAGCCTCTTTAAAAGAACCAGTTGGAAGAACTCTTGATGGATGGGTTACAGAAAATGGTTTAAATATTCAAAAAGTTTCTATTCCTATTGGAGTAATTGGTATTATTTATGAAAGCAGACCAAATGTTACTTCTGATACTGCAGCACTTTGTTTTAAAAGTGGAAATGTATGTGTATTAAAAGGTGGGAAAGAAGCTGAACACTCAAATAAAGCCATTGCAAATATTTTAAGACATGTATTAGCAAAAAACAAGTTACCTGAACAAGCTATCTCATTACTTCCCGATTCAAGTAGAGAAGGGGTTGCAAACCTAATAAAACAAGATAAATATGTAGATTTAATAGTTCCAAGGGGTGGAGAAGCACTTATTAAGTATGTAAGTGAAAACTCAACAGTTCCAGTTGTAAAACATGATAAAGGACTTTGTCATATCTATTTAGATAGAGATGCAAATCACCAAAAAGCAATTGAAATAGCAATTAATGCAAAATGTTCAAGACCAGGTGTTTGTAATGCAATGGAAACTTTACTTGTACATAAAGATGTTGCTGGATATATTTTACCGCCATTACATGAAGCATATGAAAAGTATGGAACAGAACTTAAAGGTTGTGATGCAACAAGAAAGTTCATTGATATTCAATGTGCAACCCATGAAGATTATGATACTGAGTATTTAGCAAACAAGTTAAATATTAAGATTGTAGATAATGTTGATGAGGCAATTTCGCATATTTCAAAATATGGTTCTGGGCACTCAGAGGCTATTATTAGTGAAAACTACTCTATTGTAAATAAGTTTTTAAATGAAGTAGATGCAGCTTGTGTATATGCAAATGCAAGTACAAGATTTACAGATGGTGGAGCTTTTGGACTTGGAGCTGAGGTTGGTATTTCAACAAATAAACTTCACTCAAGAGGACCAATGGGAATAAATGATTTAACAACATTTAAATATAAAGTTTATGGAACAGGACAGGTAAGATAGATGTCAAAAAAGATTTATTGTATTGCTTCATTTAAAGCAAAAGAAGGTAAAGAACAAGAGCTTTTAGAAGTACTTCAAGCACTTGAACCACAAACAACAAGAGAAGATGGGTGTATTCAATATATTGTTACAAAACATATAGAGCATCCAAATGCAATGGGAAAATCATTTCCTATAGTATTTAATGAAATCTGGGAGTCAAAAGAGGCTTTTGCATTACATTGCAATAAACCGTACATAACAAACTTTTTTCAAACACATTGTGTAGATAAAGATGGATTTGTAGAAGACTTTAATGTATGTGTTTACTCTGATGAAGTAAATTAGTTCTATCTTGAAGATAGAGCTAATTTAACTGCTAAAGCACCTAATACAAAAGAAGTAAGCATATTTAGAATTTTAGAAATATTAGGATTTTCCATAAGTTTACTACTTAACATATTCCCTGCTATTCCAATTGAAGAAAAAACAACTACTGTTAAAGCCATAAATACTAAACCTAAAATAATCATTTGCATAGGCACATTTCCTAGTTCAGGGTTTACAAATTGAGGAAGAAATGCTAAGAAAAATATAGATACTTTAGGATTTAAAATATTCATAATAAAACCTTTGGCATACATTTTTTTTAACTCATTGCTTGAATCTTGCACACTTAAATCTAATTTGTCATTTCTATGTCTAAATGCTTGATAAGCTATATAAAGTAAATAAGCAGCACCAATATACTTAACAAGATTAAAAGCTAACTCTGATGTTTGGAAAATAACTGATATACCAAAAGCAGCAGCTGAAGTGTGAATAATAATTCCTGAACAAAGTCCAAGAGTTGTAACTATTGCAGCTTTTTTACTTTTTGTCATACCTTGTGTTAACACATAAATATTATCAGGCCCTGGTGCTAAACATAAAAGAAATGAAGCAGCTATAAACATATATAAAGATGTAAAATCTATCATTATTTTTCTCCTTTAAAGAAAAGATTATATAAAAATACTACTTATACCACCAAATGAACACCATTTCTTAATAGACTACTTCTTATAAACTGAAGGAGGTTTGATTTGAGCTATTCAAAAAAAAGATATCTAACATATCTAATCATCACTATACTGGTATTTGTAATACCTTTTATTAAAATAAATGGTAACCATTTATTACTTTTATCTTTTGATAAAATGCAATTTCACTTTTTAGGTTTAGTATTTAATATGAATGAGCTTTATGTTATGCCATTTTTATTAATGCTTCTATTTATTGGAATCTTTGCAATGACATCTATGTTTGGTAGAGTTTGGTGTGGTTGGGCCTGTCCCCAAACTATTTTTAGAGTTATTTATAGAGATTTAATTGAAACAAAGATTTTAGGTCTAAGAAGAATTAAAAATAAACAAAAAGATATTGACTATTCTAAAACATCTACTAAAATTAAAAAATATATATCTTTAGTTATTTGGGGTATTTTATCTTTAATTGCAGCAATGAACTTTATGTGGTACTTCGTTCCACCAGAGGATTTCTTTAAGTATATAATAAATCCTAATGAACATTTTTTATTACTTATGTTTGTGGTGAGTATAACTTTATTTTTAATATATGATATTGTTTTTATGAAAGAACATTTTTGTACATATGTTTGTCCGTATTCAAGAATTCAATCAGCACTTTATGATGATGATACAAAGCAGGTTGTTTATAATACAAATAGAGGTGGAAATATTTATGAAAAAGGTACAAAATCTATTTTTGATGTTAAACAGTGGAGTGGAAATCAAGAATGTACAACTTGTGAAGCTTGTGTAAAAATTTGTCCTACTCATATTGATATTAGAAAAGGTTTACAAGTTCAGTGTATCAACTGTTTAGAGTGTTCTGATGCTTGTGCAACTGTTATGGGAAAACTTGGGAAAAAATCATTAATTGATTGGGGAAGTACAAACACAGTAATAAATAAAAAGAAATCACCACTTTTTACAATAAAAAATATTGTATATATCGTATCTCTTCTTGCTTGTTTAATGCTAGCAATATTCTATACAGGTGAAAAAGAAGACTTCTTAGTAAATGTGAATAAAACTACAAAACTGTATGGTATCAAAGAAGGAACAGTTACAAATAACTATTTATTAACAATCCATAACACAAATAAAAAAGAGTATACCTTTGAAGTAGAAGTTTTAGATCCAAGATTTGAAGTAAAAAGATATAGAGCATTAAAATTAAAACCAAAACAGAGACTAAAAACAGTATTAATTTTAAATACTACTAGAAAACTAGCCTCAACAAATAGAAAAGATACTCCTTATAAAGCAAAGATTAAAATATTTGCAAAAGAGAATAAAGAAGTAAGTGTTATAAGAGAAATCTCTTTTATGTATCCAAGAAGAGATTTACTTAAATAGCTTTTTCAATAATAAGACAGAAGCAAGAACCTTTTTTTAAAGGTTTTGCTTCAATTTTTCCATTAAAACTTTTTTCAATAATAAGTTTAGATAAATAAAGTCCTAATCCAGTACCTTCTTCTTTTGTTGTAAAGTATGGTTCAAATAGTTTTTCTTGACTTCTTTTATTAATTCCTATTCCATTATCTTTTATATTAATAATTACATCTGCTGAAGTTGAATCAACACAAATTTCAATAAGAGGTTTTTCAGTATCTTTTAAAGCATCACTTGCATTTGAAACAAGAGAAAGAATAACTTGTGAAAGTTCATTTTTACTCCCAATGATTTGTATATTTTCATCTTTTAAGAACTCTATTTGGTATTTGATATTTCTTTTTTTTAGGTCTTCATTTACTATAGACATAGTATTTAAAATAGCATCTTTAACTTTGAATTTTTCTTTTTGCTTTGAAGGAGTGTAAAACTCTTTAAACTCTTCTACTGTGTGAGAAAGAAACTCTAATTGCTCTTTTGCTTGAGAGTATTTTTTATCAAAATAGTTTTCATCTAATTTTTCATTTTCATATCTTTTTTTTAAATTTATTAAAATATATGAAAGATTATTTAGTGGTTGCTTAAATTGATGGGCAATATTTGCTAACATTTCTCCACTTTTTGCCATTTTTGATTGTTGTAAAAGCATATTTTCAAAATCTTCATTTTTTTGTTCAAGACGGTTATATCTATGTGAGACTGAAAAAGTAAATAAAATGGCTTCTACAGCAAAGGCAATAAGTACAATATCTAAAAAGTGATTTTGCTCATAATAATTTTTAAAATCAAAAATAAAAAGCATAAAGCAAACTATTGACCAACCAGCGCTGTAAATAAGAGTTGGACCAAAGTTTTTTATATTAAAAATTACAGAAATAAAAAGTATGGCATAAATAATTGTAAAGGGTAAATATTCAAAAAGTACATAGTGATAAAAAGCTGTTAATATAACTATATTTAAAAGTAAAGTATTTATTATTAAGTCTTTATAGTTTTGGGAATTTGGAATAAACTTACCCTCATAAAAATTTATAGCAAAAACTAAAGCAAGTAAGGTAGCAAATAGTAATGAAATCTGCTCTATAAAGTGTGGAATATTAAATAAAGAACTATATGAAACTATATAAACAAGAGAAAAAACTTGCATTAAACAATAAGAGATATAAAATATTTCTTTTGAATAGATGTACCTAATAAAGGTATATACAATCGTCATAATAACAATACCAAAGGTTATTCCATAAAGAAGAATTGTATTCAAACTATCTAGGCTCAATTTTATATCCTGTACCTGAAAGGTTTGTGATTAAATCTTTAGGAATCTTATTTTTAAGATTTTTAATAACTGTTTTTAAAGCATCTTTACTCATAGCACTATCTTGCCAAACATAGTTTTCAATCTCTTCATATGTTACAAATCTATTTAAATTTTTAGATAGTAAATATAATAAATCTTGCTCTTTTTTTCTAAGTTTAATTATTTCATTTTTTACAAGTAGTACTTGATTAAAGATGTCAAAAGTAGTATTTTCATCTAGTTTTATAATATTTGAGTTAGAGTTTTTTAAAGTATCTACACAGATTTCAAGAGCTTTATTAAGTTCATTTTCACAAATAGGCTTAGTAAGATATTTTACAAGTTGTAGTTCAATGGCTTCAAAAAGATACTCTTTTGTAGAGAATGCAGAAAGAATAATAACTTGAGTCTCTTTATCTTTTTGTCTTATTCTTTTTACAAACTCTAAACCATTTAATTTTGGCATTTGAATATCTGTAATTATAATATGAGGTTTGTGCTTGTCATAAATTTTTAAAGCACTTAACGCGTCACTTGCTTCATAAATATGTTCAAAGTAATTTTCTAGATACTCAACACCATTTTCTCTAGCTATATCATCGTCTTCTACATATAATATTTTTATGTTTTTTGTTAACTCTTTTTGCATTTTATATTATATCTAGTAATAGCTATAGTTGATATTTGATTATTAATTATCTTTAGTCATTTCCTCTTCATTTCCAACAACATTTCCATCTTTAAAAAGAAATTCTCTAAGCATTTTGTCCCAAACAGGAGAATTTTTTCTTAACCATTCTATTCCCATACATGCATGTTCAATCTCTTCATCACGATTATGTTCCATAATCGCTTTTGCTTCAGGGTCAGTAGCGCATTCTGCTCTTTGGTTGTACCAATCAACTGCTTCAAGCTCTTCCATAGTACTTTCTATCATTCTATGATAATCTTTTGCAAAATCCGAAAGTTGATTTGGATCTTCATGATATCCTTCATGTGCCATAATTACTCCTTTTTTTTATTTAAGTAAAAAACATAACATAAAGAATTTTATATTTATATTAGAATTTTATATTAAAAAGCTTTTAATATATTTACTACTTAGTAGTTGGTATAATAACAAAAAAATCAAGGGTAGTTATGGTAAATAAATCAATCTTTAGAGAGTATGATATTAGAGGAATTGTAGGTAGTGAATTAAATAAAGAATCAGTAAAACTTATTGGATACTTTTTTGGAAAGAAAGTTTTTGAAAAGTTTGGGAAAGACTCTTTTGTTGCAATAGGCTATGATGCAAGAACTCACTCTCCTGAACTTTTCTCTTATTTAGCGAGTGGATTAAATGCCTCTGGTTGCAAAGTATTAAATATGCACATGGTTGCAACTGGAATAAACTATTTTGCAAATTATCAAACTTTTAATATTGAAGATAAGAATATTACACCAACTGCTTCTATTATGATAACAGGAAGTCATAATCCAAGTGAATATAATGGCTTTAAAATAACTTTTGATAAAAAACCTTTTTTTGCTGAAGATATCTACTCTTTAGGTGATGAAATTATTGCTTCTAATATTGAGATTGAAGATAATGATAAAGCCTATGAAATAGATGTTAAATCTTTATATGTAGATTTTATGATTAAAGAGTTTTCTCACTTAAAAGGCATGAAAGAAAAAATCATCATTGACTGCGGTAATGGAGTAGCTGACACCGTTTTGACACTTCTTTTAGATAAACTACAATTGAATTATGAAGGTTTATATTGCGAACCAGATGGAACATTCCCAAATCATCATCCAGATCCAAGTGTTGAAGAGAATTTAGTTGATATTAAAAAGAAACTAGAGGGTGATTTTGATTATGGCTTTGCTTATGATGGAGATGCGGATAGAATTGCATTTTTAACGAAAAAGCATAATGTAAAAGGTGACATTATGGCTTTATTATTCTCAAAAGATATTGAGAACCCTATTGTTGTAGGTGAAGTAAAATGTACTCAAGTAATGTATGACCTTATAAATCAAAGAGGTGAAGCTTATATGTATAAAACTGGGCATTCAAACTTGAAGGTAAAACTAAAAGAGGTAAATGCCCACTTAGCAGCTGAGGTTTCTGGACATATCTTTTTCAATGATAGGTATTATGGTTTTGATGATGCTATTTATGCAACATTTAGAACTTTGGAGCTTATCAAAAATGGAATGGATATAGATAAAGAAATAGAAAGCTTACCAAAAACATACTCTACTGAAGAGATAAAAGTTGAAACAACAGAGGATGAGAAGTTTATTTTAATTGATAAATTAAAAACACTTTTAGAAAATCCTCCAGCAGGCTTCCCAAAAATCAGAGATATCATCGATGTAGATGGTGTTAGAGTTATTTTTGATAAGGGATGGGGATTAGTAAGAGCATCAAATACTACTCCTGTACTTGTGACAAGATTTGAATCAACTGATGAAAATGAAGCAAAAGAGTATGAAAGACAATTAAATAATTTAATAAAAGAAGCGAAAGATGAACTTAGTAGCACTACAAACTAAAATAGATAATGATTTTAAAAAGAATTTAAAAAAATTAAAAGAGCAAATACAAGCTTGTGATGATGGCTCTTTTATTTTAGCACCAGAAGTATGTTTAACAGGCTTTGCATATGATAGAATGGATGAAGCAGCAGAGTTTGCCCAAAAGGCTGTAAAAAAGCTAAAAAAATACTCAGAAAGTAAAACAATTGCAATAACACTTATTGAAAAAGAAGATATTGACTTTTTTAATACTCTGTATATTTTTCATAATAAAAAAATAGTACACACTCAATCAAAACATAAACTATTTCCTTTAGGGGATGAGCCTGCACATTTCTCAGAAGGGAAATTAGATAATATGAAAATAATTGATATAGATGGAATTAAAGTAGCTACATTAATTTGTTTTGAGATTAGATTCCCTGAATATTGGTTAAAGGTTCGAGGGGCTGATTTAATTTTAAATCCATCTATGTGGGGAATAAAAAGAAAAGCTCATTTTGAGACTATGACAAAAGCTCTTGCTGTAGCAAATCAATGTTATGTGTTAGCTGCAAATGGAGCAGATGATAATATGGCAAAAGGAAGTGGAATAATTACTCCTTGGGGAGATGAATATAGAGATGATTCTAAAGAAAAAATTGAACATAAAATGCAGCTTTCTGAGATTAAGAAGATAAGAAAATATATTGATATAGGATTAAAGAAAAAATGAGTAAATCAATAATTTTTGTTTGTCTGGGAAATATTTGTAGGTCTCCTCTTGCAGAAGGGATAGCCAAAGAGTATATAAAAAGCAATAATCTTGATATCTATGTTGAAAGTGCAGGAACAGGAGACTGGCATATAGGTGAACCTCCTTGTGAAAACTCAATAAAAGTAGCTTCTCAAAATGGTATTGATATTTCAATGCAAAGGGCAAGACAAGTTAAAACAGAAGATTTTGAAAAGTTTGATTATATAATTGGACTTGATGATTCAAACGTAAAAAACTTAAAAAGTCTTGGATGTAAAACTGTAATAAAACTAGGTGATTATGGATATGAGGGCAAAGACGTTCCTGACCCATACTTCTTTGATGGTTTTGAAGGCTTTGATAAAGTCTTTTCAATGATAAATACCTGCACAAAAAACTTCATTAAAACAATTAAAAACTAATAGAAAAGCTAAATTCTGTAAAAAAATATAGCTTTTCTATTCTTTTTGCTAAAAAAAACAAAATTACATTTAAAAAAAATTATTATAAAAAGCCTCAAAAAAAGCCACTTTCTTATAAATCTAAACTATTTTAAGAAAATTTTAAGTTTCTTTTTCAAAATTGGATTTATAATTCCTATATAGAATAAGGAGTTCAGCAAAAGAAAACTCAACTTTTGGTGTACTTAAGTTAATTAAGTACGTTTAAATGAAGTCTTATTAAGTAGGAGACACATAAATGTTAAAAAAAATTGCTTTTTTAGCTTTTTTATCAATTGCAATGTTATATGCAAACAAAGATTTAGATCAAACAATTGAAGATAAATATGCTTCATGTGAAAAAAAATATGATGAGTGTATTACTCAATGTGAAGAAAAAAATGGTTCTTTTGAAGAATGTAGTGCTGATTGTGAAACTAAACTATATGCTTGTCAAGCAGAAGTTGAAGAGGCTTTAGACAAAACAATCGAAAAAGAAGAGCCAACAAACTAATATTTAAATTACCTTATTCTATGCAATTTTAGAGGGCATGAAAATGAAATTTAGAAAGTTATCTATTGAGAAGTCATCAAAACTTATAGAAGAGATTGAAAACTATACTTCTTTTTTAGATACATTAAAACAGTTAATTAGAGTACCATCTGTAATAGGATATGAACACTCATTTTTCTTATATTTAAAACGAGAATTAGATGAGCTGGGAATAAGAACAGAATATTATGATGGTTTGTTAGTTGCACAAGGTAATGAACCAACAGATGGTATGTTAAGTGCACATATAGATAGACATGGCTTAGTTTGTACTGGACCAAATGAGTTTCAATTTGCAGCTTATCAAAGTAAAAATAGAATTGATTTAAAAGGAAACTCAGTATCAGAGCAAACATATCAAGCTATTGCATCAAGATTTTTAAACCAACAAGTTCAAGCTTATGAACCTTGGAGTGGAAGTTATTTAGGCATTGGTGAAATAAGCGATGTTTATATGAATGAGCAAATAAATAACTTAATGTTTAAAGTAAAAGGCTTAGAGCATTTACTTCCAGGTACACCTGTTGCATTTGTAGATAAGTTAGAAGTTAATGATGAGCTTATAAGTGCCCAGTTAGATAATGTTATTTCTGCTGCAATTATAATATATCTATATCAAAATGGTTACCAAGGTACAGCTTTTTTTACTGCACAAGAAGAAGCAGGTAGAAGCTGGAGATTTGTATATGATTGGTTCAAAAAGAACGAAATGACAACTTCTGAACTTTTAGTTTTAGATACAAGTCCTTATAATACAAGGCAAGAGGCTGAAGTTCAAGATATAGTTTTAAGAAATAGAGATGCAAATGCAAGGTTTAAATCTCCATTATTAAAACTTTTAAAGAATTTTTGTCATAAAAATAATATAGCTTTTTCTTGTAAAGATAGTTATATTCAAGAAACAAACAAGTCTTTAAGTAAAGAGAATCTTCCTTTATTATCTTTAGGAAGTACAGAGCTTGGAAGAATAGTAAAAGAGTCAAAAGGTTCAATACAAGGTTCAACTTTGCAGTTACCTACAACTGGTTACCATACAGTTGAGGAAACAACAACTGTAAAGTCTATAAAAAGTGTATTGTATATATTAAAAAATATATTAATAAAAGAAAATGAAAATAAAAACTAATAAAAGTCTTGTAAAAGAGTATTATGAAGAACTTTGGAATAAACAAAATAAAGAGTATATCGATATTTTATTCCATGAAGATATAGAGTTTCACGGTTCTTTAAATATCGATACAAAAGGTAAAAAAGAGTTTGAAGAGTATATGGATAAGGTTTTATTTGGTATTCCTAACTTATACCATGGTATAGAAACAATGGTTGAGGAGAATAACTGTATAGCTGTAAAAGCTGTATATAATGGAACTCACAAAGGACAACTTTTTGAGTTTGAAGCAAGTAATAATAGAATCAAATACAATGGGGCTTCATTTTTTAGATTTGAAGATGGAAAGATAATAAGTATTTGGGTATTAGGTGACTTGGCTTCTTTATATAAGCAGTTAAAAAAATAGATAAAACATTGGTGTATTTACAAAAATAAATACTTACATACTAACGAGAAAACTTAGGTTTTATTAATGGTAGTTTGCTGTTGTGATTATGAGGATTTAAGATGGCAAGTTATTATGAAGAATTCATTCAAAGACATGAGTTCGAAAATCCTTTAAATAGGATTGTTTATGAGATTGTTAACTGCATTAAGTTAAGAAAAGATTACAATGGTGCAGTTGGTTTAATATTACAAAATAAGATAACTTTAGAAGATGTTGCTTTAAGAACAGTTAGGTTATCACTTAATGATTTTATTACATTAGCAGATACGCTAATTTCAAGGAAGTAAAGTGGTTGAGTCATATATTTATGAATTAAGAGCCAATGATATAAAAGAAGAAGATATTCAAAGTATCATGGAAAGTGTTAAGAATAGGTTGTCTGAAGAGAATGTTGATGCTGAACTTGTAAAGTTAGGTTATCAAAAAGTTTTTACAGTAGATTATGATTCTTACGATGAGTTCTATAATTATGATTTAGATGATGAGTCTTAACTCTCATCATCTAAGAAGTTTTTTATCTTATTTTCGGGTTTTTAGATAAATTTCTAGCTTCTATAAGCCAATTTTCTTCTTCTATTTGATTATGTTCAAGTTTTAAGTATTCTTCAATCCATTTACAATTTTTTGGTGTCCACTCTGCAATTTGATCAAAATGAAAAATCCCTATTTCATTTAGCCTTACTTCAAGGTTTTTATCAATACCTTCTATTTCTTGTAGGGAGTCTTTTCCCATAGGTCTAGGAGCACTTCTAATTAGAGGTTTATTATAAATATTGCTTTGAGCACCTACATGTGAAACCGTATTTGCACTATAAATTGAGCTTTGGTTCTTTTCACCAATAAGCTTTCCAACTATTAATCCAATAAAGAAACCTATTAAGGCTGCAATTACTAAACATAAAACTATTTGAGATGCTATTTCTATCATGTTATTCCTCTATAATATTGAACTCTACTCTTCTATTTACTTTTGAGTAGCCTTTGGCATTGTTTTCTACAATAGGTATATTTTCTCCATATCCTCTTGCTTTTATTCTATTTTTATCAAAGCCATAGGCTATCATTTGTTTTTTAACTGCAACAGCACGGCTTATAGAAACACCTAAATTGAATTTTTTTGAGCCTGATGCATCAGTATGCCCTGCTACTTCTATTTTTATATTAGGATAATTTTTTAAAATTTTAACAACAGTACTAATTGTATTTAAACTTTTTTTAGTAATTCTATTACTTGATGTCTCAAATGTTATTGGATATTTAGTTACATAATCTCTTATTCTAATTTGCAGAAGTTGAGTATTTATAGACATCTCTTCTATTGGTTTTTCATTTCCAGTTCTTTTATATTTTTTGTCAGTAGTAATAAGTGGCTCATCTTCAGTTTTTTCTTCACTAAGATTTATTTCTTCTTTTTGAGGTTCTTCTTTTGAAATTTTTAATTCATCTTTTATTTGATTTTCAGAGCTTTCTTTAATAGGGGCAGATGTTTCTTCTTTATTAGGTTCTTGTTCTGTTGTTATCTCTTGTGTATCTTTTTGTTCTGTAATCTTTTTCTCTAAAGTTATTGGTTTAGATGGTTTAGATTCTTGAACTTGTTCAATAACTGTGGTTTTTGATAATTTTTCAAGGTGTGTATTTACACATAAAACAATTAAAATGATTAATGCTAAACATAAAAAAAATATTTTTTTTGCTGGACTCATGCTCTATCTTTGCCTAATTTTATTTGAAATCTAATTATTTTATCTTATTTTAAATCAAAAGTTTTTGAAACATGCCTATTTTTTCAATATTTACTCTAATTGTGTAATTAAAAAATCTAAGTTTTGATTATAAATAAAAGCAATATACTTTATTTAAATACAAAGGAGCTGTTATGAAAGTTTTATTTTTAGTAGTTTTATTGATAAGTTCTTTGATTGCTTTACCCAATGAGTTTGATAGAGAAACTTACAATAAAGGGGAAAAGGTCTTTGATAATAAATGTAGTGAATGTCATGTAAAATCGATGGATATTCAACTATTAATGAAAAACTTTATTGAAGAAGATAATAAACTCTTAAACCTAAAGGCTCCCACTGGAAATGAAATCTCTTTTAGACTTAAAAGTCAGATTGGAAGTAGGGATGATATAGAGTTTCAGCTTTTAGAAGCAATGGATTTTGTAAAAGACTATTTGTATAATCCAAATAAAGCTAAAACAATCTGTTTAGAAGGTGTGATAAAACATTTTGACACAATGCCAAGTATGAAAGGAAAAATTTCTGAAGAAGAAATAAAAGATGTAACTTTCTTTTTATATTTTTTAGAAGGCTTTAATGGTGTTAATAAATATTATCACAATGAAGAAGAGTTTTAAGACTCCTCTTCTTTTTTATTTAATTTAAAAGTAAAACAACTTCCCTTATTTTCTTCTGATTCTACACTTACTTTGATATTATAAGTTCTACAAATATGATGAACAATATTTAGTCCAACACCAAAACCACCTTGCTCTTTTGTTCCTCTATAATACCTTTTAAATATATCTTTTATTTTATCTTTTTTTATTCCAATACCCGAGTCTTGAACTTTTAAAATATTTCCTTTTAAAGATACATGTATTGTTCCTTCTATTTTATTGTATTTTATGGCATTGGAAATGATATTATTGAACATTCTTATAAAACTCTCTTTATCTATTTTATATATAGTTTTTTCTAGGTCTGATGTTATTGTAATCTTTTTCTTTTGGGCAAAGGCTTCAAAATAATTTAGTTGTTCTTTGATTACTTTATCTACTTCTAAATTTGATATTAAATCAATCTTTTTTTTATCTTGTAAAAATAAATAAACTAAGTCTTTATAAATTTCTGAGATTCTTTTTGCACTTAAATTGATTCTTTGCATATTTTTTTCTGTAAGGGCTGCATCTTTTCCAGTGGACATTAAAATAGCAGTAATAGGAGTATTTAACTCATGGGTTGTATCTTTTATAAAGTTATTTAATTTTCTTCTTTCATTTATGATAGGACTTATAAAAAGATTTGCAAGATAATATCCAACAAGAGAAATTAAAGTGAAAATTATCACAAAATAAAATATAATATCTTCCAATAATGTGTTAATTATTTCCTTAAAATTACTTTCTTGGATTGCAATATGATAAACACCAAGATGACCTCTTGGAGTATTATCAACTAAAATATAGTCACCTTCAATTCTTTGCATTCGTTTATTTACATCTATTTTAGTAGTAATATTTCCTGCTAGTTTTTCATGCTTTTTATTATATAAAGCATACTTATAATGAATAGTATTTGTTATCTTGGTAGTATCAATACTCAAGTTTGACATATCTGCATATATAATATTTGCGGAGATCTTAGAAGCAATACTTTGCATATTAGATGAAATTAAATCATAATAAAGTTTGTATTCAATTTTATAAAATTGCCAAAATATAATTGTTAGAAGAATAAAGGATGAACCTAAGTATAAACCTAAAAATCTAAAAAATGTACTCTTTTCATTTCTTGTTAAATCTATAACCAACTCCTTTTATTGTTTCTATGTATTCATCTCCTATAATTTTTCTTATATTTTTTATATAAGTTCTTATAGTTGAAGAAGTAGGTGCAGACTCATATGACCAAATATTTGAAGATAATTCATCTTGTGAAACACATCTATTTGTATTTTTTAATAGATATTTTAACACTTGAGCTTCTTTTAGAGGTAACTTTGTTTTAATTCCTTCATAGTTTATATAATTTAATTTTGTATTAAAGCTGATATTCTCTCCAATATCTAATTCATCGGAATCAAGATGAAGTAACCTTTTTATATTATTTATTCTAAGTTCAAGTTCTTTTAGTTCAAAAGGTTTTTTAAGATAATCATCTGCTCCTACATTAAACCCTTCTTCTATATCTTCTATTGAGTTTAGTGAGGTTATAAAAATAGCAGGAGTTGTAATAGATTCTTCCCTTAAACTTTTTAAGAAGTCAAAACCTGTGATATTTGGAACATTTACATCAAGTATCAATAAATCAAAGTGTTCATCATACATAATTTCACTTGCTTTCATTCCATCATAGACACAAGTAACGTTATATCCTAAGCCTTGTAAAAACTCTTCAATTATTTCATTTAATATTAAATCATCTTCTAGTAGTAAAATTTTCATAAATAAAGTATAGCATACATTGAAAAAATATATCTACACAGGTGCTACACAATAACTTAACAAAACTTTATTAGAATTTCAGTATATTAAATAAAAAGGAGATTAAAATGAAATCACTAACAAAAATCTTATTATCATCGGTACTTGCAATGTCATTAGCAAATGCAGCACCTTATAAACTGGATAAAGTTCACTCTGATGTAGGCTTTTCAGTAAAGCATTTAATGATTACAAACGTAAAAGGTAACTTTACTAATTTTGAGGGAAAAATTGATTTTGACCAAGAGAATAAAACATTTAATGTTTTTGAAGGAACTATTAAAACAAATTCGATTAATACAGGAATTCTTAAAAGAGATAATCATTTAAGAAGTGATGATTTCTTTGCAGCTGATAAATACCCAGAAATGACATTTAAAATGAAATCTTACAAAAAAGATGGAGATGAAGGTTTAATGGTTGGTGATCTTACTATTAGAGGGGTAACAAAAGAAGTAGAACTAGAAGTTGAAGATATAGCAACAGTAAAAGATTTCGAAGGAAATAATAGAGTAGGATTTACTTTAGAAGGCAAAATAAATAGAATGGATTATGGACTTAAATGGAATAAAGCCTTAGAATTTGGTGGAGTTGCTGTTAGTGAAACTGTAAACATAATTGTAGAAATACAAGCAGTAGAAAAATAAAAAATATAAGTGACTAATAAAGGGGAAAAGATGAAAAATAAATCAAAATTAAAATTAGCTGGTGTACTTTTAGGTGCAGCACTATCAAGTACAGGAGCATACGCAGGTAATGGTTCTTGCGGAGCTTCAAAATGTGGTGGTGAAGCTAAAAAGATGGAAAAGAAAGGTGCTTGTGGTTCTGGTAAATGTGGTTCTAAAGATGAGATGAAAGGAAACGCAGGTAAAAAAGCTTCTGGAGCTTGCGGTGCTGGTAAATGTGGTGCAAACGACAAAGGTCAAGAAATGAAACAGCAAAACATGATGAAAAAAGAAGCTAAACAAAAAGCAAAAGGTGCTTGTGGCGCTGGAAAATGTGGATGAAATGGTGAAGACAACTAGATGATAAACTTAAAAGGGTGTGGCTTAGGCTTACGAAGTGACTTTTTATTAGATGTTAAAAGTAGTGATTTCCAACCAGATTGGTGGGAAGTTACTCCTGAAAACTGGATGCACATGCCAAAAGTTTATGAAAAAGCTTTTGAAGAAGCTGTATTTTCAAGACCAACAGTTGCACATGGTTTATCTTTGTCTATTGGATCTGTTGATGGATTAAATAAAAAATTCATCAAACAGATGAAAACTTTTCTAGATAGATATGAAATAGAGTATTATTCTGAACATCTTTCTTTCTCTTCAATGAATGGTAAACAATCTTATGAACTATTGCCTGTTCCTATGACTAAAAAAATGGTTCAAATTATTAGTGATAGAGTAAAAGAAGTTGAGGATATTATTCAAAGAAACTTGATTCTTGAAAATGCAACATACTATTATGTTCCTTACGCAGAAATGCGAGAAGTTGATTTTATAAATGAGGTTTTAGAAAAATCTGGTGCTAAAATGCTTCTTGATGTAAATAATGTATTTGTAAACTCTGTAAACCACTCTTTTAAAGCAAGAAAATTTATTGATGAGATAGATACAAGTAAAGTTGCCTATATGCATATGGCAGGTCATTATAATGATGAAGAACTAGGTTTAAAAATTGATTCTCATGGAATGCCTATTGCAAGTGGTGCTTGGAAACTCTTAGAATATACATTAAAGCAAACAAATGCTCCTGTTATGATAGAAAGAGATAATAATATTCCCCCATTAAGTGAGCTTGAAAAAGAGTATATTCAAATGAGTGATATAGTTAGAAAGACAAGACATGGCTAAGAAGATACTAGAAAAAGATATACAAGAAAGGTTTTTAGATAATCTTTTAACCCAAACTGATGAGGTAGAAAACTCTTCAGTAGCTGTTTATCAAAAACTTGTGTATATGAGATATCATGAAGTTATAAAAAACTCTTTTCCTCTTTTTATGGATATTGTAGATGATGATACTTTGCAAACTTCAATAAAAGCTTTTATGAAGAATGCCCCTGAAACACCATATGTGTGGAAAATGGCAAATGACTATAGAAAGTTTGTAAAGAAAAACAAACTTTTTGATGATAAAAAATATATTTATGAATTGCTTTATTATGATTGGATAGAAATAGAACTTTATATGAAAGAGTATAAAGAGAAAAAACAAAAGAAATTTTCTTATAAAAATAGTTATAAATTAAGTAAAAGTGCTAGAATCAAAAGATTTAAATATGACTTGATAAATAAAGATATTACTTCAAAAAGAGAAAACTTTTTAGTAATATATTATGATTTTCAAACAGATGATATTATTTATAGAGAAATAAACCCTATCATCTACTACTTGCTAAAAAGTCTAAATAAAAAGCAGACTATAGGAAACTCTTTAAAGAAACTATGTAAGCAAAATAATATAGATTTTAAAGAAGCAAAAGAGGCGTTAAAAGAGCCTCTTTTAGAGCTTTATAGAAATAGAGTATTTATTTAATACAAACCTCTTTTAGTAATCTTTGAGTATAAATATATGCAAAAATTGCAGCACTATAAATCATAATTAATACCCCCATCCAAAGATATATATAATCTAAAGCAAACAAAATAACAAGAACATATGCAATAGCAAATTTTGCAATTATTTGTCGATATAATGCAATATATAAAATCATTTTAGGTCTTTTTATTCCTTGTAGTGTTGATACACAAATAAATAAGATTACATATGCATAGAAAATCAATACTTCAACTACTAAATAATCATATCCAAAGCCAATTACAATAGGATCCGAATCAAACTGTGAAATAATAGTTTTTCCAAAAATATATAAAAAGACTATTCCAAATGTAGCAATTATAAAACCATATTTTAGTGCTTTGTTAACTGTTTCTTGAACTCTATCATATCTTCTAGCACCAAAATTATTTGATACTAATGATAATACTGCGGAACTAAGCCCAAGTGCTGGTAAAAGCATAATTTGTTCAACTCTAAAGCCTATTCCATATCCTGCAACGGCTTTTACTCCATAAAGTGAAACAAAATACATCAAAATAAGTGAACCAATAGACATAATAAGCATATTCATTGAAGATGGAATCCCTTGATTAATCATCTCTTTATATATTTTTTTATGGGGGAAAAAGTAGCTTATTTTTTCAAAATGTACAAGTTTAGTATTCATAACCTTTCTAAGTAGATAAAGAGCATTTATAAGTTGTATTAAAACTGTTGAAAGAGCAATACCTTTTATTCCCATTGCAGGAATAAACAAAAATCCATAAATAAATAATGGGTTTAATACTAAGTTTGCAAAAAATCCAAAAATAAGAGTATTTCTATAAGATTTTGTATCTCCCCTTGATACAAGTATTGCATTTAAAGCAAAGTTTGTCATAAAGAAGATTGTTCCAGCAAGAATTATATTTATATAATCTAAAGCCATATTCATATATTCTCCACTAGCTCCTAAAAGCGTAAATAAATATGGAGATATTAAAAAACCTATAAAAGTTAAAGCAAGAGCAATAAGCTGCATAAAGAAAATACCTTTATGGGCATAAAGTGAAGCCAAAAATCTTTTTGACCTTCCACTTGCATTTCCTATTAAAGCAGTGATTGCAGCAGAAAACCCATATCCTAGTCCAATTATTGTGAAAAATATCATAAATGAAAGTGAAAGTGCAGAGATAGCTTGAGTTGAAATAAGTCCAGCATAGAAGGTATCTACTACATTATACATTGTATTAAAAAACATACCTGTACTTGCAGGAATAGTAATTTGTTTTAATAGAGTTGGTATATCATTATTAATTAAGTGTGAGTTTTGTTTCAAGTTTTAGCCTAATAATAGTTTTAAGCAATATTATCGAATATAAGTTTTAAAGAGGTTAGAATTAAGGATTAATCCTCAATTCTAATCATCGCAGGTTTTTCTGTTACAACACTTGCATCTTCTAATGCTTTAAGTGCTTCATTAATATCTTTTTCTATACAAGTGTGAGTAGAAAGAAGTAAATGAGCACAAGAGTTATCAAGTGGTTTTTGAATCATTTTTTCTACTGAAATATTTTTATCTGCAAAAATATTAGCTACTTTTGCTAAAACACCTGCTTTGTCTTCAATTTTAAGTCTTAAATAGTATTTTGTTTCAATTTCATCACTTGGCATTAAAGATAAATCTTCCCCGTGTGAAGACTCAAAACCAAGCATAGGAGAACCTTTTCCTCGTCTTGCAATATCAACAATATTTGCAATTACTGCACTTGCAGTTGCATCTCCACCTGCTCCTGGTCCATAATACATAGTTTCACCAACTTTGTCCCCAATTACAGACACACCATTCATTACACCATCAACTTTTGCAATCATCTCATTGTTTGGAATAAGTACAGGGTGAACTCTTAGTTCTATTTTACTTTCAACTTTTTTTGCAATTGTTAAAAGCTTAATTGAATAATTAAATTCATTAGCAAAATCAATATCTGCTGGTGTAATATTTTGGATACCTTCAATTAAAATATCTTCTGGTTTTGCATCAATTCCATATGCAATAGAACCTAAGATAAGTAGCTTATGAGCTGCATCAAAACCACCTACATCAAATGTTGGATCAGCTTCTGCATATCCTAACTCTTGTGATTCAGCAAGAATAGTATCATAATCAACACCTTCACCAATCATTTTTGTAAGCATGTAGTTACAAGTACCATTCATGATACCTCTGATTGATTCAATATGATTTGCTGTTAAGCCATCTCTTAAAGCATTGATAATTGGAATTCCTCCAGCTACAGCAGCTTCATACTCAAATGGAGTATCACCTGCTAAATCTTGTAATTCATATCTATGATAAGCAAGAAGTGCTTTATTTGCAGTAACCACAGCTTTACCTTTTGCTAAAGCTTTTTTGATTATTTCATATGGTTTTTCAACTCCACCCATAAGCTCAACTATAATATCAATTGAGTCATCATTTAAAATCTCATCAACATTATCTGTTAGTTTAATTGATACATTTCTTTTTTTGTTTAGGTCGTTAACTAAACCGATAACTGGTTCTAATTCAATACCTGCACGAGCAGTAATAATATCTTTATTGTCTTTTAGTATATTTGCAACACTTGCACCAACTGTTCCAACACCTAATATACCTATTTTCATTAATTCATCCTATAACGTATTTAAATATTTTTTTATATTTTTTGCAGCTTGTCTAATTCTTTTTTCATTTTCAATTAAAGCAATTCTAACATATCCATCACCATAGTGACCAAATCCAATACCTGGACTTACTGCTACTTTTGCTTCAGTTAAAAGTTGTTTACTAAATTCCATACTTCCAAGATGTTGTGCTTTTTTTGGGATTTTTGCCCAGATAAACATTGATGCATTAGGAACATCCATTTCCCATCCTGCATCTTTAAATGCATCAACCATAACATCTCTTCTTCTTCTATATTTTTCAATATGTTCTTCAACACACTCTTGTGGTCCATCAAGTGCAACAGTAGCTGCAACTTGAATAGGAGTAAACATTCCATAGTCAAGCCAAGATTTGATTCTTTTAAGAGCTCCGATTAGTTTTTCATTTCCAACCATAAAACCAACTCTCCATCCTGCCATGTTGTATGACTTAGAAAGAGTAAAAGACTCAACTGCAACATCAAGTGCACCTTCAGCTTGGAAAATTGATGGTGTTTTATATCCATCAAATGTGATATCTGCATAAGCAATATCAGAGATGATATAAAATCTCTCTTTTTTTGCTAAATCTACTAATCTTTGGTAAAACTCTGGTCTAACTGTCGCACAAGTTGGGTTGTGTGGAAAGTTAACTAATACATATTTTACTTTTGGAATTGATTCGTTTAATGTCTTTTGTAATCTTTCAAAAAATAGTTCTTCATCAACTCTAAAGTCTCTTCCAAATGGTAACTCAAAATTGTGGATACCTGCACCTGCTAGCATAAATGCATATGAGTGAATTGGATATGTTGGATCTGGAACAACTGCAACATCACCGACATTTACAATTGCTTGAACTAGGTGAACATAACCCTCTTTACTTCCCATAGTTGCACAAGCATGTTTATTAGGGTCTAAATAGTCAACCCCATATTTTCTTTTATACCAATTACAAATAGCTAGTCTTAATTTATAAATACCAGCACTTGCAGAGTAACCATGATTTTTTGGTTTGTCTGCTGTTTCTTTTAGTTTATCTGTAATATGTTGTGGAGCTGGACCATCTGGATTACCCATTGAAAAATCTATAATATCTTCACCAGCTCTTCTTGCTTCCATTTTTATATTATTAACTTCTGCAAACACGTAGTTAGGAAGTCTTCTCATTCTTTCAAATTCTATCTCTGGAAACATTTTATTTCTCCTTAATTGTTACACTTAATCCTCGCTTGATATTAGCAAGGGTAAAAAGATCATCTATTTTCATATATCTTGTATATTGTGGTACTTCCACTTCTAATTTTTGATGTCTTTGTTCTTTTTTTATAACTTCTACAATTGTTAAATGTCTGTCATAAAAAACAATATGCGGAAACCATCTATTACCAAACTTTGAATTTATTAATATTTTATTTGCACTAGAAACTTTTAAAAAGTATGGTCTTAGTGGCTTTTTCAAATCAATCTCTTCACCTGATACTAAACTTTTTGCATCATTGAATGTTGATAAGGATGTATCTACATCATATACCCAAGTTAATTGTCCCTCTTTTATGATATCAGTTGGTTTTGTTTTGTGCTTCTCAAACTCTTTTGATAACATAAGAGGGTCAATGGCGGCTTCAGTTTTTAGGTTTATTACCCATTGTAAGCTACCTTCTTTTGTATATAATAATTTTTTAGTAAAGTAGTGATAATATCCTAGTGATTTAAGTGAATCAGAAATAATTTTAAGTGATTTTATTGGGTCATAGTTTATATTAAAAGTAATTGTCAAATCTTCAGGTTTTGAAAAACCTAAGTGAAGTAAACCATTTTCTTGAAGTGTATTTAATAAATCAACATATTTTACATTTCCATTTACATCATAATAGATATCTTGTTTTGAAAAAAGGTAGTTTATTAAACCTTTATTTTCTACAAACTTGTTATTTCCAATAAGATGGATAATCTTTTCATTAAGGTTGTTTGCATTTAAAACAATAGCACATGTAAAAATTAGTAGTAGTTTCTTTATCATCACTTTTTCTCTTATTTTTTTAAGTTATAAATTAATATTCCACCTGCAACAGAAACATTTAAAGAATCAAAGCTATTTTGCATTTTAATTGAGATCTTTTTATCAAGTTTTTTTATTACCTTGTTTGAAAGTCCAAAGCCTTCACTCCCTAAAAATAGCGCAGTTTTTTCATTTTCATTTTTAAACTCTTTTAGGTCTTCTCCATCCATAGATGCACCCATAAGAGTAAAATTGTTTTGTTTTAGTTCGTTTACTACGTCTAAAACATTTTGTGTTTGGCAAAAAGGTATGTCAAATAATGCACCACTACTTGTTCTTGCAATACCTTCGTAGTTTAGTTGCTTAATATTAGAAGCAATAATCGCATCAACTCCAAGGGAATAAGCAGTTCTACAAATAGCACCAATATTCCCAACATCTGTTAGTCCATCAAGAACAACTACAAAGTTAGAGTTTTTAATCTCTTTCAAGCTAGTAAGTTCAAACTCTTTTAGTTTTAAGAAGAAGCCTTGGTGGTTTCCTCCATGTGCCATACTTTGCGCTTTTTTATTATCTAGTTTGATAATTTTTTTATCTAGCTTTGCAAATCTTTTAAAAAGTTTTGGCTCTAGTTCTTTTGAGAACATTACCTCTTCAATAAGGTCGGGGTGTTTATCTAGTACATAAAGTACTACTTGTTTGCCATATATAATCATGGCTAGATTTTATCTAAAAGTTGTTGATAAATCTCTTTTGTATTTTTCCCTGTCATTTTTGCAATAAGTTTTGCTTTTATTTTAGGTGCAATATCAAGGTTCTCAATATCTTTTACATCAAGGTTCGCTCCTACAGTTTCAGTAGGTTCAATAACAATTACCCATTCTCCTCTAATATTCTCTTTAGTAAACTTTTCATAAATATTTAAAGCAGAATCTTTGTAAGTTTTTTGGTGAAGTTTTGTTATCTCTTTTGCTAAAAAAATAGTTCTATTTTCATCTATATTTTTTATCTCTTCTAAAGTCTTTAAAAGTCTATGGGGCGACTCATAAAGAATTGATAAAACAGAGCTTTGCATTACCTTTGTTAGTTTTTCATTTCTCTCTTTGCCTTTGTGAGCTAAAAAACCAAAAAAAGTAAATTCTGTATTTAAAAAACCACTCATTGCAAAAGCTGTTAAAACTGCATTTGCTCCTGGAAGAACATCATAATCTAAATTATTGTCAATACAGTATTGTACAAGTGTAGCTCCTGGGTCTGAAACACAAGGCATACCAGCATCACTAACATAAACAATATTTTTATTAAAATCTTCAGGGGTTAAGGTTTTTAAAACTTGATTTTCATTGTGTGAATGAAAAGATTTGAAATCTTTGCAGTTAAACTCTAAGTTTTCTCTTTCACTTAGAAGTTGAAGAAGTTTTTTTGTGACTCTTGTATCTTCACAAAAAATTAGTTCCGCCTCCATAAGAGCAGTTAATGCTCTTTTAGAAATATCATCAAGATTTCCTATTGGAGTTGGAACTAAAGTAAGCAATTTATAGCAACAATTATTTTTGTGCGTATTTAGCTTTGAATTTCTCTACTCTACCAGCAGCATCAACGATTTTTTGCTCACCAGTGAAGAATGGGTGACAAGCAGAACAAATGTCAATTCTTAAAGTCTCAACATTAGACTTAGTTTCAAACTCGTTTCCACAAGCACAACTTACTTTACAAACTTTATAATCTGGGTGAATTTCTTTTTTCACTTCAAATTTCCTTATTTTGATAAATGTTCAATAAAAGGTCGAGTCTTTGTCGCCCTTTATCAAACTCTTGAATTTGAGATTGGATTATAGCGAAAAATACTTAATAATATCTGAATTTAAGTTTTTTATAATATTTGAGGTTTTATTTTTAAACTGTCCCTTATTGAAGGTATTTTGACGCTTAGCTAACTTTGCAGTGTTTAAAGAAATTTTTTCTTCAAGCTCTTTTTTTGTAAGTTTTCCATCAAGATATTCTAATGTTTCTACTATTCCAATTGCTGACATACAATTTGGAGTTCTTCTATAATTTTTTTCTAAATATATTACTTCATCAATGATTCCTTCTTTTATCATTAAAGAAGTTCGCAGGTTTATTCTTTCTTTTAACTCTTCTCTTTCCCAAAGAATCTCAAAAATTTTTAAATCTTTTGCAAGGGGAACTTTTGGATTTTTTTCAAAATATTCACTTGGTGTCATATTTGATTGCTTATAAATAGAGTAGGCTTTTTCTATTCTATATTTATCATTTTGTGAAATTTTTTCCATATAAGATTTATCTAAAGAGTATAAAAGTTCATAGGCTTCACTTAAAGAAATATCAAGTTTAATATCTTTTTCAATACCAGTCGAAAGTCCTTCTACTAAGGCTTTTAAATAAAAACCAGTACCACCAACAATAATAAGGTTTTTGTCTTTTTCTTTTGCAAATTTTTTGGCTTTTTTATAACACTCAAAAAACTCTACTACATCAAAGTTTTCATTTGGATATACTTCATCTATTCCAAAGTGAATGATATCACCTCTTTCTTCTTTTGTAGGTTTAGCAGAAGCAATATCAATCTCTTTGTAAACAGATAACGAATCTAAAGATAAAATTATAGAATTAGTTTGTTTTGCTATTTCTAATGATAATCCAGTTTTTCCTGAGGCAGTTGAGCCAATAATTGCAATTTCTTTCATAAAAAGATATTTCCTAGTTTTTTTCTACTTTTATTACATCATAAATATCTGTTCTTCTATCTTTTAGATTATTTACACTTCCTAAACTATGAAGTTCTGTTAAAAGTTCTAAATCCACATCTGCTATTAATATCATCTCTGTATTTGGTGTTGATTCTGCTTTTACACCATTTGCAGGGAAGGCAAAGTCACAAGGAGTGAATACTGCTGATTGAGCATATTGAATATCCATATTTTCAACTTTTGGTAAGTTTCCTACGCAACCAGCAATTGCTACATAACACTCATTTTCTATAGCTCTTGCTTGGGCACATATTTTTACTCTTGAGTAACCATTTTGGGTATCAGTTAAAAATGGTACAAATAGTATATCCATACCTTCTTTTGCAAGAAGCCTACTTAATTCTGGGAACTCACTATCATAACAAATAAGTACTCCAATTTTACCGCAATCAGTATCGAAAGTTTTTATCTTATCTGAACCTTTTAGACCCCAAACTTTTTGTTCATCTGGAGTTACATGTATTTTTGCGTATTTTTCTATTTCACCGTCTCTTTTACAAACAAAACCTACGTTGTTTAATGTTCCATCAATAAGTTCTGGCATACTTCCTGTAATAATATTAATATTATAAGTAATGGCAAGTCTTGAAAAGTCCTCTTTAAATCGTTCTGTATATTTTGCAAGTTCTCGTATAGCATCTGCTTCACTTAAATGATTAAATTCTGCCATCAATGGAGCATTAAAAAACTCTGGGAAAAGAGCAAAGTCACTTCTATATCCAGATACTGCATCTATGAAATATTCAGCTTGTTCGATTACTTCTTCATAATTTTTATAAAGTCTCATTTGCCATTGAATAAGTCCTAGTCTTATGACTTTTTTTTGTGCCATTGGCTTTATTGTTGGTTTTGAGTAATAGATATTATTCCACGAAAGTAAACAAGCATACTCTTTACTTTCGATATCACCTTCAAGATAATTTTTTATTACTCTTCTTACATAAAAATCATTTGAGAGTTGGAAATTAAGTACTGGGTCATAAATTTCTCTTTCTTTTACTTTTTGTATATACTCTTTTGGAGTTATCTTATCCGCATATTTTCCATAATTTGGAATTCTACCTCCAAAGATTATTCCTTTTAAGTTAAGCTCTTCACAAAGCTCTTTTCTAAAATCATATAATCTTCGACCAAGTCTTAAACCTCTAAATTTTTTATTAATAAAAACATCTACTCCATAAAGCATATTTCCATTGTCATCATGGGTGTCAAAGGTGTAATTACCTGTAATCTCTTTATAACTATGAGTATCATCAAATTTTGTGTAATCAACTATAATACTAAGGGCAAAGCCTGCGAACTCACCATCAATTTTTATTGCAACTTGTCCATTTGGGAACTTTTCTATTAAAGCTTCAAACTCTTCTTTGCTCCATGATGAATCATCAAGATGTCTATATTCATCTTCCATCAAAGAACAAATACAGCTGTGGTCTTCTTTTTTTAAATATACTAATTCAATTTTATCTATATGTTTTGGATCCATTATTCTTTCGTCCTTTTTTGATGAAAAGATTATAATATAATATTTGATTGTTACTCATAAAACAATTAAATATAAAATATCTTTCAAATAATATATTTGTTAAAATGCGATTTATGAATAATATATTGAAAAAACTTAATGATTTTAATGAACTTGTTATGTTCAAACACTCGATTTTCTCATTACCTTTTATATTTATAGCAATGGTTGTTGCCTCTTTACAAACCAATGGTTCTGCATGGTTTGGATTTAAACTTTTGTTTTTAGGTATTCTAGCTGCAATTACAGCTAGAAACTTTGCAATGGGCTTTAATAGATATATGGATAGAGATATTGATGCTCTTAATCCAAGAACTGAAAATAGACCCAATGTTGATGGAAGAGTAAGTCCAAAAGCAATGCTTGTTTTTAATATTGCAAATGTTTTAGGATTTATTGCTGTTGCATATTTTGTAAATGATTTAGCCTTTTATTTATCAGTTCCAATTTTAATAATAATTGGTTCATATTCTTATTTTAAAAGATTCTCATATTTAGCCCATGTAATTTTAGGAGTTTCTTTAGCGCTTGCCCCAATTGCAGGTGTTGTAGCAGTTAGTGAAACTATTACTTTATGGTCTGTTTTATTAAGTATTGGAGTTATGTTTTGGGTTGCTGGATTTGATTTACTTTATTCACTTCAAGATATAGATGTGGACAAAAAATTAGGACTTCACTCAATTCCAAGTAAGTTTGGTCCAAGAAGTACAATGCTTATTTCAAGGACTTTTCATACACTTACTGTTATTTTTTGGCTTTTATTTGCTATTAGTTCTAATAGTGGCTTATTTACTTATTTAGCAGTATTAACTGGGGCTATTATGCTTTCATATGAACACTATTTGGTAAACAAAGATTTTACAAAAATAGATAAAGCTTTTTTTACTGTAAATGGATATCTAGGAATTGTTTTCTTCTTTCTAGTATTAATTGATGCAGTAGTATAACTTTTTTACATTAGGAAAACAGTTTGGAGAATATATTAAAAGAGATTACATATCTAACTTTAAAGCAATTAAAAAAAGAGAATATTATTCTTCCTTCAAAATACTCTAAACTATTTGAAGAAAATGCTAAGAAATTGAAATTTGACTTAGATAATGATTCTTTAGTTTTCAAAGATTTAAAACAAGATAGTGATGTTATTGATAAAGTAGTACAAAAAACTAGTGAAAAACTTAATACCCTAAATGATTCTACACAAAAGGCAAAAGAAGCTATTATTAATAAGGATGTAAATACTTTAAATACTGTTAATAAAGATCTTGAAAGAATGCAAAAACAAATAGATCTTTTACAAAAAGAACTATTTTCTGATGTCTTAACTAATGCATACAATAGAAAATGGTTTATGGACAACTATTTAAAAGATGATATTTTTATTCATGATGGTTTTATGGCATTTTTAGATCTGAATAATTTTAAAATGATAAATGATAGCTATGGTCATATAATAGGTGATCAAGTATTAAGATATTTAGTAAATTTTTTAAAGAAAGAATTAGATTTGCCTGGAGTTGATATAGTAAGATATGCTGGAGATGAATTTATTGTAGTATTTAATAAAGATAAATCAACAGTTTTAAATCCAGATAAAAAGATGGAACAAGCCCAAAAAAAGTTAGCAGAACAAAAACTAAAGTCTTCTAAAATTCAGTCACTTAAATTCTCTTTTTCTTATGGATTAATTCCTTTTAAAAAAGGTGATGACTTTGAAGATTTACTTGATAAAGTAGATGATTTAATGTATATGAATAAAAGGAAGATTAAAAGTAAGCACTAGAGTTTCTAGTGCTTAAACTTAGTTTTTAAGAAAAAGAGTTTGAGTTGGATAAGCAAATTGACAGTTGTTTTTATGAACTAACTCACTAATTTTAATTATCACTTCTTCTTTTGTTTTTAGCCACTCTTCCCAAGATGGATTTTTGCTGAAACAATAAACTAAGATATTTATTGAACTACTGCTAAACTCATCAATATAAACTAAAAGAGTTCTTTGAATACCTTGTAAATCTTCTCTTTTTGCAGACTGAAATCGTTTTGTAAAAGGTATAGTTGTATCATATACAGTAGCAATATTTGGATGCTCTATTAGCATTTCTCTTATATCTTCTTTTAATTGTTTAATATCTTCCATTGCACTTTCATATGTAAGACCAATAGACATTTTGATTCTTCTACCAATTTTTCTTTTAGAGTAATTTTTAATATGAGTTGTTGCAAGTTCAGAGTTTGGAATAGTAATCATTGCATTATCAAAAGTTCTTACTCTTGTTGTTCTCATTCTAATATCAACAACTGTACCTTCTACTTCATTTGCAACTATCCAATCACCTTGTGAAAATGAGTTATCTGTCATAATATTTAAGGAACCAAAAAAGTTAGCTAAGGTATCTTTAGAAGCTAAAGCAATAGCGATACCCCCAACCCCAAGAGAAGCAGCAATAGCTTTTATATCAATTCCAAGTTGCATAAAAAGAAAAAGAATTACAATTAGTATTAAAACTACTTTTGTAACCCTTAAAATAAATGCAATCATCTCTCTTCTAACATTTGGATATCTTTCTACAAGATTTTCTGCATAGTTTGAAATCCAATTATCAAGTAACGCATACGATGCCCAAGTTAAAATACCAATATAAACAGTATTTATCCATGGAACAATAGTGTTTATAGCTTTAGGATCTTTTATTAATGCGTATAAAGAGATATGAATAGATAATGTATATAGTGCATAAATAAGTGGCTTTTCTATAGAATCTTTTATGAAAAGTTCCATTTCATCTTCTTCTTTATCACTTTTTTTCATAAAAATTTTGTTGATAAAAGTAGTAAATAAAAAGATAAGTTTTGTGTTGATTATTCTAAAAAACCCCATTACAAAGATTACAAATAAAACTTCGCCAATTGAAAATTTAAAATAATAAGAAGTAAACTGAGAAATATTTGAAATAAATGGTTGCGAATCTATTTTTGAAATTATATATTCAATACTAAAGTTATCTATGAAAAAATAGCTTTCTCTATATTCATCCATATTATTTAAAAGATATGTTAGCACAAACTGTTGTTTATTTCTTTGTTTTTTTAAAGTATCATATGTATCAATAAGCTCTACTGATACTTGATTATCTTTGTCTTTTTTTGCTTTATTATAAATCTCTTTGTATCTATTTAAAGCGTTTGATTCTAATAAAGAGATATTATCTTTAATGATTTTTCTAAAGTATTCTTTATCCTTATAAGAGTTTTTTGCTTGAATTATCTCTTTTAAGGTTTTTTCATATTCTCTTTTTTCTTGTAAAAGTTGAAGGTTCATTTCATCTCTTTTAACAGCTACAAAATTTCCTTCTCTTTGATTTATTGCGATTTTATTTAACAAATAATTTATCTGTTTGTCATATTCTCTTTCATCAATATTTAGTTTGGCATATTTCTCTTTATTTATATTTTCAACTACTTTAAGAGCAACAAGCATTTGTTCATCTAAATGTTCTTCTACACTTTTTTTAATAGTATCTTCTTGTGCAAAAATAAAAATAGGTAAAAATAGTAGAATAAAAAGTTTAAAAACTGTAATTTTGAAATTCATAAACACCCTTTTAAAAAGCTAATTAATGGGATTATAGTAAAAATAAACTTACCTTTGATATAAGATAAGAGAGTCTTAATGACAAAATTTGTAAAATACCATTCTCAAAACTAACGCGTCTGTGGCTCAACTGGATAGAGCTCCCGGTTTCGGCCCGGGTGGTTGTGGGTTCGAATCCTACCAGGCGTGCCATTTTAACAAAGTTTTGAAAAAATAACTAGGTAAAATAGTCTTTTTTCAATATATTCTACAAAAAGTAATTCTAGAAAAATTTGAAACTAATTAAATAACTTAAAGATATATTTATAAATGTCTCAAAAGTGTCTCATAAATGTCTCAAAAGTAACTAAAATATGATATAATCACGCCTACAAAATATTATGGGACGAAATATGTACAAAAATCTTTCTTCGAAAGCAAAACTTTTAATCAATATGATTTTAGCACAACTAGGTTTTGCTGTTATTACTACAACAGCGATTATAACTTCAAATGATTTAGTAGCAATTTTAATTGTTAATTTATTTTTTGCAATTATAGTAGGCTATATGAATTTTGCTGCTATGAAAAGAATCACTGGTGGAATAGATAGATTTAAAAAATATATGGATGATATTATGGATTTTGTTTTTATGAGAACAAATAGAATTGAAAAAGCAAAATACATGAAAAATGATGAAATAGGTCTAATCTTGACTGAAATGAATTCATATGTTGATAAGATTGATATTATTAGAAAAGATGATATGAGAGTTCTTGGTGAAGTTGTATTAACAATGGACAAAGTGTCAAGGGGAACTTATAAGTGTAGAATTAATAGTCAATCAAAAAACTTTATGATTAAAGCTTTAAGAGATACTATCAATAAAATGTTAGATATCACAGAGAGCAATATGAATGAGCTAAAAACATCATTAGAAAAATATGCAAATGATGATTATAGAGAAAAAATAAATATCTCTCCTGAGCTTACTGATGATATGTTAAATGTTATGGAATCAATTAATATATTAGGTGAAAGTTTATCTACAAATGCAAAGAAAAATTTTGAAAACGGTCAAAAGTTAGAAAAAAACTCTATTAGTATGAATAACTCAGTTAGAAATGTTGCCCATAAAGCAAATGAACAAGCTGCAAGTTTAGAAGAAACAGCCGCAGCTTTAGAAGAAATCACAAGTATCACTAGAAATAATACAAACAATGCAACTCAAATGGCAACATTAAGTGGTACTGTTCAAAAATCCGTAGAAAATGGACAAGTATTAGCTTCTAAAACAGCTCAATCAATGGAAGAGATTAATGAAGAGGTTGCTTCAATAAATGAAGCAATTACAGTAATCGATCAAATAGCATTCCAAACAAATATTCTTTCTTTAAACGCAGCAGTAGAAGCAGCAACAGCAGGAGAAGCAGGAAAAGGATTTGCAGTAGTAGCACAAGAAGTGCGAAACTTAGCAAATAGAAGTGCAGAGGCTGCAAAAGAGATTAAAAGTATAGTAGAAAAAGCTAGAGATAAAACAGCTGAAGGGAAAGATATCTCAAATAGTATGATTAAAGGTTATGAAGAATTAAATAGTCATATGAAAGAGACTTTAGAAATCATTGCAGATGTTTCTAGTGCATCTAAAGAACAAATGACAGGAATTGAACAAATTAACAATACTGTATCAATGTTAGACCGTGTAACTCAAGAAAATGCAAGTGAAGCAAACAATGTTACACAAGTTGCTAATGACACTTTATCAATGGCAAATGAATTAGTTAATGAAGCAAAGCAAAAACAATTTAACTAAATAATCAAGAATTTAAAAAAAGAGTAATCTATGATAGATAAGAATGAAAATAGAATCTTGAATATAATAAAATATTCACCTATTGTCTTTATTCTTTTTTGTTCTATTTTCATAGGATACTTTATAAAAATAGAACATACAAAGAATATAAAAGCAGAAAAAGAACAACTTCAAAAAAGTTTTGTAGAGCAAGAACGATCTAGAGTTGAATTTATTACTAAAAAAGCTTATGAACTTATTGCAAAAAAAGACAAAACAAAAACAGAAATCCTTAGAACTAAACTAAAAAATCATGTAACAAATGCATATAATATTGCAATGTCTATTTATGAAAACAATAAAAATACAAAATCAAAAGAAGAAATTACAAAACTAATAAAAGATGCTTTAAGACAGATTCGTTTTTTAAGTGGAAGAGGTTATTTCTTTATTTTCTCAATGAAAGGAACAAGTATTTTAAATGCATCTTTTCCTAAAATTGAAGGTAAAGATTTATGGGAATATCAAGATGCCAAAGGAACTTTTTTACTTAAAGAAATGAGTGCAATTTTAAAAAAACAAGATGAGGTTTTCTATGATTGGTATTGGAATAAACCTGATTATGAAAACAATCCAGAATATCTAAAAGTAGGTTTCTTTAAAAAGTTTGAACCCTATGATTGGTTTATAGGAACAGGTGAGTATATGCATGACTTTACCAAAGAAGTAAAAAAAGAAGCTTTAGAAGTAGTACAAAACTTAGAATATAAAAACGATGGATATATTTTTATTATTGACTCAAAGGGTGAAATTATTAGTACTCTTCATAAGCAAATGATTGGTGTAAATATTCATGAATTTAATATTAATAGAGAACTATCTAAAAAGTTTGATTTATTTGTATCTTCAAATAGAAAAGGAGAATTTTTTAATTATAAGGTCTATAAAGAAATAGATGATACTAAACCAAAAAATAAAACAGCATATATGAAGAAATTTGATAACTGGAATTGGGTTATTGGATCTGGATTTAATATAGAAGATGTTGATTTTGTTATAGAAGAAAGACAAAAGATTTTAGAGGATAAATATGATAACTATTTAAAAAAACTTATTATATTGAGTACTATCTTTTTAGCAGTTGTTTTAGTACTTTCATTTTTTATATCTAAATATCTAGAAAAAATCTTTATAGCGTATAAAACTGTATTAAAAAATAAAAATGAAAATTTGCTTCGTGCTCAAAAACTTGCAAAGCTTGGTGACTGGGAATTAGATATATCTTCAAATGAAATATATTGGTCAGATGAAGTGTATAAAATATTTGATATTGCAGAAGATAAAAAAATTGATTTATCTTTTATGGAAAGTTTAATTGATCAAGAAGATAAAAAAACCTTTGCAAACTCTATCAAAAGAGTCATTGAAAAAGGTGAAAAACATTGTTGTATTTGTAAGATAAAAAGACAAAAAGATAACAAAACTCTTTGGTTAGACTTTAAAGGTGAGATAGATAAATCTAATAATACAATCATTGGTACAATTCAAGATATCACAGTTAGAAAAAACTTAGAATTAGAAAAAGAACAACATGAAAAAATCCTTTATCAACAATCAAAAATGGCAGCAATGGGGGAAATGTTAAATAATATTGCCCACCAATGGAGACAACCTTTATCTACAATTTCAACAGCTGCAACTGGAATTAAACTTCAGAAAGATATGGATATTTTAAAAGATGAAGATTTAACTCATGCAATGGATAATATCAACAATTCTGCACAATATTTATCTCAAACAATAGAAGACTTCAGGAACTTTTTCAATCCTAAAAATAGTAGCTATAAAGAGTTAAGTCTAAATGAATCAATTGATAAGTCTTTATCATTAGTAGAGGCTCAATTCAAAGCTAAAAGCATAGCTATCATAAAAAATATAGAAGAAATTAGACTCTTTACTTTGGAAAATGAGTTTATTCAAGTATTGATAAATATTTTAAATAATTCTAGGGATGCTTTATTGGAACAAACTATTGAAAATAAAGTAATTATGATTAATTCAAAAGTTGAAAATGAAATATTAACTTTAGAAATTATTGATAATGCAGGGGGAATAAGTGAAGAGATAATAAACCGAGTATTTGAACCATATTTTACTACTAAATATAAAGGACAAGGTACGGGAATAGGATTATATATGTCACAAGAGATTGTCACAAAACTATTAAAAGGTCATATCTCAGTTTCAAATAAAGAATTTGAATACGAAAATAAATCTTATAAAGGAGCTTGTTTTACAATAGTCCAGAATATAAATTCCAAAAAGTAATATTAATTTAATCAAAATTTGTTAAACAATTAAATAGAATCGACACTAACTAACAAAATAAGCATACAAAAGGTACTTCAATTTTAGTATCATAAAAAAAATAGTAAAAGGATATAGATGTTTGGGGCTATTTCAAGTAAAGATTTAGAAAGTATTGATAAATATTTTATGCAGTTTATTGACTTCATTTCTTACAAAAAAAGTGAATTTGATTATATTGAGTCAGTAGGAAATAGTAAAGTTGATGCAATGTTAAAAAGATGGAATGAGAAGATAAAAGAAGTAGATAAAACAACAAAAGATGATATGAGAGTTATTGGTGAAATTGTTCTTACTACAGATAAAGTAGAGCAAGGAATGTATAAATTTAGAATTAATTCAGATAGTTCTAATCCAACAGTTGTGACTTTAAAAAATACCTTAAATAAAATGCTTGATAGCTTAGATAATGCTACTACAAGAATATTAAGAGTGATGTCAAGTTATACAAATGATGACTACAGTGATAGTGTAAAAGTTTACGAGCAATATACTGATGAGATGAGAGAGTTAATGCAAAGTATAAATAAGTTAGGAGAAGCCTTAGGAAGTAACGCAAAAGCGAACCTAAATAATGGACAAACATTGCAAAATAACTCAGCAACAATGACAGCATCAATGAATAACTTAGCAGCAAAAGCAAATGAACAAGCAGCAAGCTTAGAACAAACAGCAGCAGCATTAGAAGAGATTACTTCAATAACAAGAAATAATGCAGAAAATGCAACAAAAATGGCAGAATTAGGAAAAACAGTAAGAAGCTCAGTATCAACAGGTGAAGACCTTGCAAGTAAAACAGCAAGCTCAATGGATGAAATAAATGATAAAGTAAGCTCAATAAATGAAGCAATTACAGTAATAGACCAAATAGCCTTCCAAACAAATATATTATCTTTAAATGCAGCAGTAGAAGCAGCAACAGCAGGTGAAGCAGGAAAAGGATTCGCAGTAGTAGCAGGGGAAGTAAGAAACCTAGCAAATAGATCTGCCCAAGCAGCAAGAGAAATAAAAGATTTAGTAGAAGATGCAAACCTAAAAGCAAATGATGGTAAAAAGATATCAGATGAAATGATAAATGGATATAAAGAATTAAA